>NZ_WHIW01000007.1 GCF_009295635.1 Alkalilimnicola sp. S0819
TGCGCCCGGCGCTCCCCTGCGCTTCTCGCCGGAAGGGGGCGAGCAGCAAACTCGCTACGCTCAAACAAGCTGCTCGCTGATCCCCTTCCGGCTGCGATGCTCGGCTGCATCGACGGCCGCCACCGGCCGTACCCGCCCCAGGACCCGCGCCCAGCTTGCCGGCCCGGCCATCATCACAATCGAGAGGTCGGTTGGTTTTCCCGCGAACCCGCGATGAAGCTTATCCATGCCCGCCCCGCCGGCGGAATTGACGATTTCGTTACTGTGGGCGGCGTCAAACTTCCGACGAAGCCCCTGCCGCAGGCGGGAGAATGCTTGGCAAGCCCCCTTGGGGGGGTGCGCAACTAGCGGTAAATATTAGGAAATACGTGCTTGGCACGGCCTGTGCAAGACCTTCGACGAGATCCGCAGACACGCAGTCGTCGAGGTAAACGCCATGATCGTACGCCAGTTTCCCGCCAGCAGCCGCCCCCAGGACACCGCCAGTGCCTTGGCCACTCGCTTGTCCTTGGCCACCCGCCTGCACGAGAGCCTGGAGCCCTGCGCGGTGCTGGAGCAATTCTTCGCCGAGTTGCGTACCACGCTCGCCATCGCCAGTCTGGAATGGCGCGATGGGGCCGGCGGGGAAGCGATGACGCTCGGTCTGGCGGAGAACTGCCTGCTGGTGCACAGCCTGGAGGACGAGTTCGGTGAGCTGGGCGAACTGACGGTGAGCCGCGGGTACGGCTTCAGCGAAGCCGAGCAGCTGCGCCTGGAGCTGGCCATCGATGTGCTGCGCCCCGCGCTGCGCAACGCGCTGATGTATCGCGCCGCCATGCAGGGCACTCGGGTGAACCCGCGCAGCGGCCTGGGTAACCGTTTGGCACTCGAAGAGGCCTTGTTCCTGCAGCTGGATGCGCTGCGCCGCCATGACCAGGCCCTGAGCCTGGTGGTGCTGGACTGCGAGGACCTGGCCCTGGTGGAGAGTGACGCCGCCCTGGCCCAGGCCGCCGAGCGGCTCGCCCAGTACACCCGGGGCAGCGACCAGTTGTTCCAGGAGTCGGCCGGGCGCTTTCTGGTGTTGATGCCGCACACTCCCGCCGCCGGCGCGGTGCGCGCCGCCGAGCGCCTGGGCCTGCAGCTGCAGGCCCGCACCGCCCACGCCGAGGCCGAGCCCGGCGACACCCCGGCCACCTTGCTGGCCCGGGTGCTCAATGCTCGCCAGCGCAACGGCGCCGCCCGCAACGCCGCCTGATCCAATCCGCGCACCCTTGGGCTACAATCTCCCGCCTGTTCGGCGGGAGGTCCCACCATGCCTGTTCCGGCCCCACGCGGCGCGCTGCGCCTGCTGCTGGACCCCTTGTTCGGCCGTTACTTCTTCGGCCGGCTGCTCTCCACCACCGGGATCTGGATCCATAACATCGTTGCCGCCATCGTCGCCTGGGAGCTCAGCGGCTCCGCGCTGATGGTCGGTCTGGTAAGCGTTGCCCAGTTCGCCCCGCAGCTGCTCTTCGCACCGCTCTCCGGCGCGCTGGCGGATCGGGGGGATCGGCTGCGTCAGTTGCTGTGGGGGCGGGTGATCGTCACCAGCGGTTCCGGGGGGCTGGCGCTGTGGATCGCGCTGGCCGGCGTGGACGGGCTGCCCGGTGCCTGGCCGGTGGTGGCGGCGGCCTTCATCGTAGGGATGGGCTTCGTGGTGGGCGGGCCGGCCATGCACGCGCTGCTGCCGGCGCTGGTGCGCCGCGACGAGCTGCCCTCGGCGGTGGCGCTGGGGAACATTCCCATGACCCTCACCCGGGCTCTGGGGCCTGCCCTGGGCGCGCTGGTGGCGCTGCGCCTGGGGCCGGCGGCGGCCTTCGCGCTGGCCGCCGGCTTCAGCCTGCTGTTCGGGCTGCTCATCGCCGGGCTGCCGGTGCAAAGCCGCGCGCGGCGCAAGCCCGGCGGCGATACCTCGGTGTGGGGCGGGGTGCGCCATCTGCGCGTGGACCCCACCGTGGGGCGGCTGCTGATCGGCGTGGCGGCGGTGGGCATAGGCGCCGACCCGGCCATCACCCTGGCGCCGGCGCTCTCGGCGTTGCACGCCGAGGGCACTGAGCTGGCGGGCTTCTTCGCCTCGGCTTTCGGGGTGGGGGCGGCGACGGTCTACCTGGTGCTTGCCCTGTTGCGCCGGCGCCTCGGCCTGGCGGCATTGTCCACCTTGGGGCTGGGGTTGCTGGCGGCCGGCATGGTGGCGCTGGCCTTGAGTCCGGGGCCCTGGAGTGTGGCGGCGAGCTTCGTGCTGGCCGGCGGCGGCATGACCTGTGCGCTCACCGGCCTGTCCACCCAGGTGCAGCAGCGCCTGCCCGATGCGGTGCGCGGGCGGGTAATGGCGCTGTGGTCCATGGCCTTTCTAGGCTCCCGGCCCTTCGCCTCCAGCACCAATGGCGCGGTGACCGACTGGTTCTCGGTGGATGCCGCGCTGGGGCTGGTGGCCTTCGTGCTGTTGCTGGCGGCCTGGCTGTCGCGACCGAGCCGCATGCAGGCGCTGCCGGATTCGGTGGCCCGGGAGCTGGCGCGGCACTGAGACGCGGCGGGCGTCGGGGTCGCGCTCCCATCGGGCGGTAGCAAGGCGCTCCCGGGCATGGGTCGCGGGAGCCACAGCAGGGCGATGAGCGGCAGCAGCAGGATGATCCCAAGCGCCCAGTCGTTGCCCGCGGCCTGGTAGCGCTGGCTGAGCGGGCCCTCCCACAGGCGCAGCACCGCGCCTATTCCCCATTGCAGCAGGAAGGCACAGAGGAACACCCGCAGGATCATCCCCCGACTCAGGCGGCTGCTGTGCTCCGCTACACTCTGCTGGTGTCTCTCCCGGTCGTGCTCGGCGCGCCGCTGACGCAGGCCAGATTGTCTGGGCTTTGCCGTCAGCATCGACGGCTTGACGCTGCCGGAGTGCCTGCGATTGCAGGTGGCGCCGGAGTGGTGTTGTTGGCGTTGGCGCCGAGGGGGCCTTTGGGCGGGTCGGCGGCTGCCTGGGGGGTGACAGGCTGAAAGCTTCGTGATTCTCGCTATGAACGATGGCGCGGTTTCTATCGGGCTACTCGGGTTTCGCAGCAGCTCGTGAGCCAGCGGCTGATCTCGGTGGCGCTGGTCTCGGCGGCGATCAGGTCCAGGTGCCCCAGCCCGGGCAGCAGACTGACTTCGGCCTGGGGGGCGTGGCGGGCGAACAGCGCGGGGTAGGCGCGCGCACGGAAGCTCTCGTCGTCCTCCCCCACCAGCACGCGCAGCGGCCGCTCCAGCGCCGCCAGATCTTCCACATAGTCCATGCGCGGCTGCAGGGAGCGCTGCAGGCGGTAGGAGTAGTCCAGGGTCTCGGTGCCGTCGCGCAGTTCCCGGGGCATGTGAAAGTGCAGCACGGGGAGGTGGTTGAGCGCGGTGAGGCCCAACCGGCTCAACATGGTCAGGCCGATCATGCGGGGGATGTTGGGGCTGGCCCAGGCGGAGACTTTCTCGCCCTGGGTGGGGGCCTGGTAATGGATGTAGGGGGCGAGCAGCAGATGCCCGTCCACCGGTGCGTTGCCCCGTCCGCCCGCGTGCCGGATGACCAGCCCGCCGCCGGCGGAGTGCCCGCCGAGGATCACGGCCTGCCCCGGATGCTGTCGGCGCACCAGGGCGAGCAGCGCGTTCAGATCCGCTTCCAGTTGCCCCACGTAGTCCACATCGCCCCGGCGCTTCGGCTGCGGACCGTGGCCGCGCAGATCCGGAGCGTACACATGGGCGGCATCGCTGAGCCGCAGGGCGAGTGGATGCAGATAGCCGCCATAGGCCCTGGCGCCGTGGATCAGGATCAGGGCCGGGGCGTGCTCGTGCCTGGCGGGATAGTAGCGGTAGGCGAGCCGTTGGCCGTCCGCGGCGGTGTAGTAGTGGGGCGCGGGCAGGCCGGCGAGAGGCTTGCGCTCCACCGCGTTGAAGGCCGTGCCGGCGCCGCTGCTCGGTTGTTCGGCGGGCCGGCCCAGGCCCACCAGGGCGAGCGCGACCAGCAGATACAGCAGCAAGGAGCCCAATGCCCCCCGCAGCAATCGCCGTGCCCAGCGTCGCGCACCGTTCATGGGCGGCTCTCCGGCTCGGCGCTGAGCAGGCCGGCGGCGCGCAGGGCCTGGCGTATGCCCTCCAGGGCCGCGGGCCCCCAGTCCGGCCCCGCGGGCAGCCGGCCCCAGACCACGCCGGGCCAACAGGGGTCGTCCTCGCGCCGGCCGACAACATGGATGTGCAATTGGGGGACCAGGTTGCCGATGGCGGCAAGGTTGACGCGTCGGCAGCCATGGTGGGTCTGGACGAAGGCGGCCAGCGCGTCCAGTTGCGCGCGCACCCGGGCCCGCTGGTCCGGGGGCAGTTCGTGGAGCTGGCCGTGGCCGGTCTCGGGCACCAGGATGTACCAGGGCAGCAGGGCATTACGTTGCAGTAGCAGCCAGCCGCCGTCCTTGTGGCCGAGCACATGGCAATCCGCCGCCAGGCGCGGGTGTAGCTGGAAGCCGTCCATGGCTCAGTCAACCTCCATCGCCCGCAGGCGCGCTTCCAGGGCTTCTTCCCGGGCCGCGTCGATCTCCCGCAGCACCTCGTCCACGTCGGCGGGGCGCTCATCGCGCTGAAAACGGCCGGTGAGTGGCTGCTCCGGGCTGAGGTCGGCGGCTTCGTACAGCGCCCAGATCTCCCGGCCGTAATCGGTCTGGGCCAGCTCCGGCGCCCACTGGGCGAACCAGGCGCTGAGCCGGTCCACGTCGCGCAGCAGCATGCGCGGTGCGTGGTTGTTGCCGGCGGCGTCCACCGCCTGGGGCAGGTCGATGATCACCGGCCCCTGGGGATCCACCAGCACGTTGTATTCCGACAGATCGCCGTGGATCAGGCCGGCGCAGAGCATGCGCACCACTTCTTGCATCAGCCGTGCGTGGAAATCACGTGCCTGGGCGGGCTCCAGGCGCAGATCGTCGAGGCGCGGTGCGACATCACCGTCGGCGTCGGTGACCAGCTCCATCAGCAGCACGCCGTCGATGAAGCTGTAGGGCCGGGGGACGCGCACACCGGCCTCGGCGAGGCGGTACAGGGCATCCACCTCGGCGCTCTGCCAGGCGGCTTCCTGCTCTTCGCGGCCGTAGCGGCTGCGCTTTTGCATGGCGCGGCCCCGGCGGCTGTTGCGCACCTGGCGGCCCTCCTGGTACTGGGTCTGGCTGCGAAAGCCGCGCTGATTGGCTTCCTTGTAGACCTTGGCGCAGCGCAGTTCCTCACCACATTGCACGAGGAATACGCTGGCTTCCTTGCCGCTTTTGAGCTGGCGCACCACCTGGTCGATCAGGCCGTCGGCTAGCAGGGGTTGCAGGCGTTTGGGTGTCTTCAAGCGTGTTTCCGGTTGTCGGTGGCGCGGGGCTTCACTCGTCCCGCTTCAGCAGATCCGCCAGTCCCGCCAGCCCCTTGTGGGTGGCGGCGCTGGCGGGGCGGCCGGCCTCGCCGGCGCCGGTGGCGTCCAGCTGGCGGGCGTGTTCGTTGTCGTGGCAGTACAGACAGAGTAACTCCCAGTTGCTCCCATCGGGGGGGTTGTTGTCATGGTTGTGATCACGATGATGCACGGTGAGCTCGCGCAGATTGGCGCGGCTGAATTCCCGCCCGCAGCGGCCGCAGACCCAGGGGTAGAGCTTCAGCGCCTGCTCCCGGTAGCCCTGCTCCCGAGCCAGGCGCTGGCGCTGGGTCTCGGCGACCAGCCGGTCCAGCCGGTCCATGTCGGGGGTCTTGCGTATGGGCATGGCGGCGCTCGCTGTGTTCCTGCCTGAGCGCAGTGTAGGCGGAGGCAGGCGGTGGCCGTCAAATATGAATATGCGAATTAGTGCTAAAAATCGACTTTCATATGCATTGCGCGCTGTTTAGCATGGGCTCCCCGTCTTCCCCGTGGAGGATTTCCCATGCGTAAGTTCGTTGCCTGGCTGTTCGCGCTGACCCTGGGCTGGAGCGCGGTGGCGAGTGCCGAAGCGCGTCTGGAGATCGGTTATATGCCGATCATCCCGGTGGCCCAGTCTTTCCTGATCCTGGAAGGCGATGCCCTGGCCCGGGCCGGCGTCACGGACGTGGACACGGTCCAGTTCCAGAACGGTCCGGCCATGGTGCAGGCGCTGCTCGCCGGCCAGCTGGATGTGGCCTTCGTCGGCATAGGCCCGGCGATGGTGGCCCGTGCCAAGGGGGCGGACGTGAAGGTGGTGGCCTCCAATATCGTCGAGCAGATCAGCATTCTCGCGCTGGGCGAGCTGGCGCCGTACTTCGAGCGGGGTGATGCCGCCACGGCCTTTGCCCGCTTCGCCGAGGACCAGGGCCGCAAGCCGGTGCTGAGCACCTTCCCCCGGGGCTCGGTGCCCGAGACGGTGTTGCAGTACTGGCTGCGCGAGCAGCTGGGCGTGGCGCCGGACAGTGTCGAGATCATCTACCAGGGGGCCGCCCAGGTGCAGCAGTCGCTGATGACCGGGGCGGTGGACGGCGCGGCCATCCTGGAGCCGGTGGTGAGCGTCGTCACCGAGCGTATGCCCGCGGCACGGGTGGTGGTCAGCGGTGCTGCACTCTTCCCCGACCAGCCCGGTGCGGTGCTGCTGGTGCGCGAGCGCCTGATCGAGCAGCAGCCTGAACTGGTACGCGCGCTGGTGGCCGCCCACGTGGAGGCCACCGAGACCCTGCGCGAACAACCCGCCGAGGCCGCCCCGGTGGTGGGCCGCTACGTGGGTGGTGGCCGCCTGCCGGTGGCCATCGTGGAACGGGCGATTCGCAATTCCCGGGAGAACTTCCGCGCCGACCCGAACAGCATCATCGAGGGCACCCGCCGGATGCGCGACTTCCAGGCCGAACTCGGCACCCTGAAGGTGGATGTGGATCTGGAGGCGCTGTTCGATACCCGCTTCTACGATGAGCTTGCCGGGGCGCGCTGATGCACGGCCCGGCACACCCGCTGCTGCGCTCGCGCCTTGGGCGGGCGGCCTTCGGCCTGCTCGGGGTGGTGCTGTTCGTCGCGCTGTGGAAGTTCGCCCAGGCCAGCGGCTGGGCGGCGCGGGGCAGCATCCCCGACCCTTTTCTGCTGCCCTCGGCCCTGCGCGAGGAATGGGCCTCGGGGCGGCTGGCCCCGGTGATCCTCTCCAGCCTCACCCATTACGTGTGGGGGCTGGGCCTGGGCACACTGTGCGGTTTTCTGGTGGGGCTGCTGGCGGCGTCCTCCACGCTGGCCGATGTCCTGCATGCCTGGCTTGCCCGCATCCTGCGGCCCATTCCGCCGCTCGCCTGGGTGGTGTTCGCCATCGCCTGGTTCAAGGTGAGCCACGCCGGGGCGGCCTTCGTCATCGCCATCGGCGTGTTCTGGGTGAACTACTTCGCCACCTATTCCGCCGTGCGCGGGGTGGAACCACGCTACTACGAACTGGCCCGGGCCTTCGCTCAGCACGGTGCCTTGCGCCAGGCCTGGCAAGTGACCCTGCCGGCGGCCGCACCTGGGGTCTTCGCCGGGGTGCGCACCGGCATCGGCCAAGCCTGGATGACGCTCATCGCCGCGGAGCTGCTGGGCGTGCCCGGCATGGGCCAGGAAATGAACGCCGCCGCCGGGATGGGGGCCTATGAGGCGGTGGTGGTCTACATGCTGATCATCTCGCTGGTCTACAGCCTGAGCGATTACCTGTTTGCCCAAGTGGAGAAGCGAGCCCTGCAATGGCGCCCGTCCTGAACATCGAACGCCTCGCTTACCGCTATGCCCCCGACGCGCCGCCGGTGTTCCAGGGGCTGGACCTGCAGGTGCAGCCCGGGGAGTTCATCGCCGTGGTGGGCGGCTCGGGGGTGGGCAAGTCCACGCTGCTGCGCTGCGTGGCCGGGCTGAGCCGGCACTGCGATGGCGAGATCCGGTTGCAGGTGGCCGGGGGGGCGGGCCGTCGCGCCCACGCCACGGTGTTTCAGGACGCGCGCCTGATGCCCTGGCGGCGGGTGCGCGGCAATATCGCCTATGGCCTGCAGGGTCTGGGCTTGAGCAAGGCGCAGATGGCCGAGCGGGTGGCTGAGGTCCTGAGCCTCACCCGGCTCACCGAGCTGGCCGATCGCTGGCCCCACCAGCTCTCCGGCGGCCAGTCCCAGCGCGCGGGCATTGCCCGGGCCTTGGCGGTGCACCCCGAGCTGCTGTTGATGGACGAGCCCTTCAGCGCGGTGGACGCGATTACCCGCGAGCATCTGCAGGATCAGCTGCTGGGCATTTGGCAGCGGACCGGCAAGGCGGTGCTGTTCGTCACCCACGACATCGACGAGGCGGTGTACCTGGCTGATCGGGTGCTGGTGCTGGCCGGCGCGCCCGCGCGGGTGGCGCTGGACCAGCGCATCGAGCCGGCGCGCCCGCGCCGCCGTGGCGACGTGGCGCTGCAGGCCCTGGCCCACGAGATCGCCCGGGCGTTGTAAAGTCCCTTGGTACATCGTCCGCTCCCGGCCTTCCTCGGCCGCGCCCGCAGGCAAAGGAGGGGCGGCTAGCGTCCAACCGCGAACCTTCGGAGCCTTCCATGACTGAACTTCACGTCCTGCTGCACGCGCCCACCCCGGAAGCCTTTCACCGGGCGCAGGCCAATGCCCGCAATCTGTTGAAGGACGAACCCGCCGCGCGGGTGGAGATCGTGGTCAACGGCCCCGCCCTGCCCGCCGCGTTGGCGCTGGAAGCCGTGGATCTGCAGCCGCTGTTGCGGCTGTGCGAGAACAGCCTCGCCAAACAGGGCCTGAACGCGCCGGCCGGGCTTGCCCGCGTGCCGGCGGCGGTGGCCTACCTGGCTCGCCGCCAGCTGGAGGGCTGGGCGTATATCCGCTGCTGAGCCGGCCGGCTCAGAATTCGACGGGACAGCCCAGGCAGCGGGTAAAGGTGGCCCGCGCCGGTTTGAGGAACAAGGTCTCGCCGGCGCTGTCGACGCTGCGACTGGGCAGGGTGAAGGGCAGGGAGGCTACGAAGGCGACGCCGCCGAGTACGGTGCCCACCAGCAGCAGGGGACGAGTGAGTACCAGATCGCCCACCATCATGTGCGCCGCCGGTTCCTTCTCGTAGGCCCGGGGCTCCGCGGCCTGGCCGGTCACCGACAGTACAAGCAGGCAGGCGGCCAGCAGGGCTGGTACAAGGCGGCGGGCGGGGCTGGTCATTCTTTGCTCTCCTGGGCTCGGGCGTGGGTGCTGTGTGCGGGCTGCGCATGAAACCGCTCTAGCCTAAGGGCTGCGTCGGGGCGGGGCAACCAGGCCCGTTCGCCGGGTTGGCGGCCGCCCCGGGGCTGGTCTAGTGTGACAGCACTGCATTGGGGATACGGTAACCGCACATGGATGATTTGCGCCCGTTGAAGGCACCGCTGTGGGGGCTGTTTGCCCTGGGTGTGCTCTACACCCTGTATCTGGCCCGGGAACTCACCCTGCCCATCACCCTGGCGGGACTGCTCAGTTTATTGCTCGCGCCCGTGGTGACGCGGCTGGCCCTGTACGGGGTGCCCCGGGCGCTGAGTGCCCTGGCGCTGTTGGCGCTGCTGCTGGCGGCGGTGGGGGGCATTGGTGTGATGGTGGCCGGGCCGGTGATGGACTGGGCGGAGGAGGCGCCGCGGGGCCTTTCCCGGCTGCTGGTGGCCGATGGCGGGCTCGGCGAGGCCTGGCAGCGGATGACCGATTCCGCCCGCGAGGTGGAGCAGCAGCTCAGCCAGGAGAGCACCGCCCGGGAACCCACCACCGTGGTGCTGCAATCCGAGTCCTGGCGCGGGCAGTTGCTGGTGCGCGCGCGGGACACCACGGTGGCCGTGGCGCTGGCCCTGGCGCTGTGCTACTTCCTGCTGGTGAGCGGCAATGCGCTGATCGGCAATATCGCCGCCCAGATCCGCAGCCGCCCCCGGCGGCGCACCCTGCTGCTGGTGATCCGCGACGCCCAGCGCGAGATCGCCCGTTACCTGGCCGTGATCACCCTGAGCAACACCACCGTGGGCCTGCTCACGGGACTGATGACCATGGCGCTGGGGCTGCCCTCGCCGGCGGTCTGGGGCCTGCTGGCGGGCTTGCTGCGCTTCGTGCCCTATCTGGGGGTGATTCTTGCCACGTCGTTGCTGGCGGTGGTCTCGGCCACCACTCAGGACGGGGTCTGGCTGATGCTCGCCGCGCCGGCGGGTTATCTGCTGCTGAACACGGTGGTGGGATTTTTCCTGGAGCCCTACATCCACGGCTACCGCATGGCGGTGAACCCGATCTTCGTGTTTCTGGCGATCTTCGTCTGGGGCTGGTTCTGGGGGGCGGTGGGGGTACTGCTGGCGGTACCGCTGATGACAGTGATCCAGGTGATCCTGCGCCAGATCGATGCCCTGGCGCCGGTGTACAAGGTGATCTCGCGCCCGGCCCCTCGATCCCGCCCCTAGGGAATGGATCAGTGTCTCACTAGCCGCCATGCGGCGTAGCGGGATCGAGGGTTTTGCCGGTGGGTGGGTCTGGCCTTAGTTGCAGCTGCCTGCTTCGTAGTAGCCGCTCGGTTGTTCGCGCAGGGTGATCTGGGTGTAGAGGAACACCGAGCCGATCACCTCATCGGAACCCACTGCGCAGGCATCGTAGTTGTAGTTGCCGCAGGCATAGGCGCGGCCGGCGTTGATGTGGCCCTGGGCGGTGGCGGTGTGCTCGGTGCAGCCGCCGCTGTTGTCCACCACCGTGACCGTGCGAGTGCGGGTGACGGCGGGGTTGCCGGCGGCGTCGCTCACATCGTAGTCGAGGGTGTACTCGCCGGCGGTATTGCTGTCCACGCTGCCGCTGATCACCACCTGTGAGGTGATATCGCCATCGGTGTCATCGCTGGCGCTGTAGCCCGGTTCCACCCAGGGGTCGCCCAGGTTCAGGGTGATCTGGGTGTCGCCCTGCAGGGTGATCACCGGGGCGGTGGTGTCGGTGCCGCCGCCGTCGTCCGGCAGCACGTGCACGGTGCGGGTCTGCACCTCGGCCCAGTTGCCGGCGCTGTCCTTGACGAAGTACTCACGGGTATAGGTGCCGACGCGGCTGAGGCTCACCCCGCCCGACCAGCCGACTCGGCTGCTGATATCACCGTCCACGTCGTCATGGGCGCTGTAGCCCGGATCCTGGTAGCCGCTGCTGTTCGGATCCACGGTGTAGGTCTGTACCGCGTCACCCACCAGGGTGATTACCGGCGGGGTGTAGTCCGGTGCCGGGCAGTTGCCCAGGCTGAAGTAGCCGGGTGTGGTTTCGGACAGAGTCACCTGGTTGTAGGTATAGGTGCCCAGATCATCCCCCGAGCCCACGGCGTAATAACGGGTGGTGGTCCACCAGCCGCTGCCTTCCTGCACGCTGTAGGCGCGGCCCGCGCTCTCATGCTGGGGGTTGGTGGCGCTGTGGCTGGTGCAGGGCGCGTGCTGGCGGCGCAGGTCGAAGCTCATGGTCTCGCCGGGGGCGGAGATGTTCTCCACCACCAGGCCGGAGTAGGTGCCGCTGGGGTAGGCGCTGTTCACCACGGTGTCGGGGCCCAGGGTGTGGGCGTTGCCGCTGAACCACAGGGAGTCGCGGCGCGCGCCCAGGCCCAGGTTCGGATCATCGTCGGCGCGATAGATGTGCACCCGGGCGGTGCTGTTGGTGTAGGCGATCATCAGCCCGGTATCGCCGGTGGCGATGCGGTCCAGGCCGCGGATCAGGCCCTCATCGTAGCCCTGCACCTTGCGCTGCTCCAGCAGCCAGTAGCGGCTCTGGTTCTCGCCCAGTATCTGGTAAACGCTCGGGTTGGCACTGAACCAGTGGCCGATGCCATGGCTCTGCGCGTGCTCGCCGGGGTAGAGCCGCTGGGCCTGAACCAGGCCGTATTGGCCGCCGGGCAGACGGGCATTGAGGCGGCTGTGGGCAATCATGTGCACCGGCCGTTCGCCGGAGCGTTCGCCGGGCTTGTAACCCCAGCTGCCGGTGCCCATCAGGCCCCAGCTGGAAACATCCGAGGGCTGGTTGTACAGGTCTGACAGGCCGAAGGCGGAGTGGCCGAATTCATGGGCGATGATGCCGATGGTGCTGTCGTATTCCTCCCCCTGGGGGCCCTGACGTTCGCCCAGGCCCATGTAGCTGGTCCACAGGTTGATGCCGTCGTAATCGCCCAGGTTGGCGGAAAAACGCGCGTGGCCCCAGAAACCTTCGGTGGAGGAGGCGTAGTACGAACTTTCCGGGCCGGCCACCACGAAGGCGAGGGTCAGCTCATCCTGGTCCACGCGGCCGTCGCCGTCGACGTCGAAGGCGGCGAAGTCGACCTGGGCGTCGGCGAGGGCGAGCGCGTCCTGTAGCACCGCGTTCCAGGCCGAGGTGTTCTTGGCGTGGTGGGGGTGGGGGTAATTCAGCTGCACGCGCACCAGGCCGTCATTGGCGGTGCCGTCGGTCTCGGCGGCCGGGGCGATCTGCACCTGGTTGCCGCTCATTTCCTGGAAATAGTCGTTCACGCTGCCGGGGGTGGGGGCGTTGGGGTAGCCGCCGAAGATGCGATCGGCCCAGCTGGACGCGCCGTTGACGAAGCTCTGGTCGGTGAACTCCACCATCACTACCAGCGCGGTATAGGCGCTCGCAGCCTGGCTGCTGGTGCCCGCGGCGAAGCTGCGGGCGGCGGCGCCGTTCTCGTGGCGGGTCGGCGCCGACGGTGCCAGCTTGCGGCTCAGCGGGTTTTGCTGCAGCAGGCGTTGCTGGTCCAGTTCGAAGCGGCGCCACAGGGCGCGCCAGGCCTGGCGCGCTTCATCAGCGCTCGCGGCCCAGCTCGGCTTGCCCTGGCCCAGGGCAATACCGGAAAGGCTCAGGCCTGGGGTGGTGCTCTGCGCGCCGGCCTGGCGCAGGCGGGCGTATTCGTAGCGCTGCCGGGTGGCATTGAACAGCACCACCGCGCCGGTTTCCGCCTGCTCGAACCAATGCAGGTGCTCATCGCCCCGGGGCTGGAGCTGGAAGCGCTGGCCGTCGGGCTGGGCGACCCAGCGGGGCTCCGGGTTCACCGGCATGGCGGCGGCGGGCAGAGCGAGGAGGAGGGCGAGCAGTACGAGACTGGCGCCTAGCAGGCGGTGGATTCTGTTCATGAGCTGGTGTCCCCGGTGGCAAAAGCGTGGCCGAGCAACACCCGCGGATCATTGGCATGAGATATGTGATCAGCGGTTCATTATTGTGTTGCTGCGGTGCGCAATTGTATGGCACCGCAGCAAGCAATCAACTCCCCAAAGGGGGGGTAAGCGTATTTTCAGTCCACCTGCCCCAGGTATTTGTCCAGCCGTTCCTTGCCCATGGCAATGTTCGCCTTGAGCGCCTCGGCCGCCGCCGCCGCGTCTTCGGCGTTCACGGCGTCGCCCACCTGGATCACGCCTACCATGCCCAGCGGCAGGTGCGGATCGCATTGATACAGATACACCCCTTCGGCATCCAGGGTCACGCTGAAGGGTTTGTCCATGGGGCCTTTCCAGGCTTCGGCCCCGTCGGGGACGAAGGCGCTGGCGCTGTTATGGGCCATGCCCGCCGGTACGAAGCGCACGGTGTCGCCGGGGGCGACTTTCAGGTACCCGGGTTCGAAGACCATGCTGCCGTCGGCGCCGCTGTCCAGCATGCGCACCTCATGGTCGGCCGCCTGCGCGGCGCTGGCGAGCCCCAGGCAAAGGGCAACGCTGAGGGGGATAAGTCGCAGTTTCATGGCGTGTACTCCTGCAGTGGGTTGGGGATATCAAGGAGGCGCGGCCTCACTGCCTGCAAAAGTAGCGCATTAGATGAATGTTTTGTTTGACGCCAATCAACATTCGTGGTGAAACCGCGCCGATGGGCGTTGATGGGGCCCAGGGTGGTTTGGCGGGACGGCGGCAGTACGGAGCACGGGCCTGATCGGAGGGCATGTGGTGCCGGTTACGGGGCGGGCGTGGACTTGGGGCAGTCCACGCCGATGTTCGCGGGCTGTTCTCACCCCGTCCGGATCATCGAAGAAATCTTTATATGCTTAGTGAGAAACAATTCTTGGGCCTGCCGGGGCGGGCCGCGCTAAGATGCGCCGCCTCAAAATGGGCAGGGGAGCGGCTTGGGTGAGTAGCGGCGGTGAGACGCAGCGTTGGCGGTTGGTGCGGGGGGTGCTGCGGCGCATGCACCTGGAGCGGGTCAGCGAGCGCTTCGACCCGACCCTGGTGCTGGCGGCTTTCAACTTCGTCAACGGCGGGGTGAGCATCGGGCTGATCGCCGCGGTGGCCCTGTGGACCGGCGAGTCCTTCATCTTCCCTTCCCTGGGGGCCACGGCCTTTATCCTCTTCTATATGCCCCTGGCCGCGCCTGCCTCGCCGCGCAATGTGTTGTTGGGACATCTGATCGGGGCACTGGCCGGCTGGGCAAGCCTCGCCCTGTTCGGTTTGCTGGACGCCGCCCCCGCGGTGATGGCCGGCATGGACTGGCCCCGGGTAGGGGCTACCGCGCTTTCCCTGGCGGTGACCACCAGTCTGATGGCCCTGCTGCGGGTGGCGCATCCGCCCGCCGGCGCCACCACGCTCATCGTGTCGCTGGGGCTCATGCCGCAGCTCTCGCAAATTCCCGTGCTGATGGCGGCGGTGCTCCTGCTGCTGGCCCAGGCGCTGGTGTTGAACCGTCTGGCCGGCTTGCCCTACCCCTGGTGGGCGCGACAGGCCGGGCCCGGTGCGCAGCTGGATATCGCCAGTGGCGGTGCGCCGGCCCGCTGAATGCCACCCATCTACTGCCACGGACGCGTTCGCCTGCCGGCGGGCTTGGTAGGATAAGCGCCAACCGGGGGGAGAATCCGCATGACCTTGACGCGCCAATTTCGCATCACACCGCTGTTTTTCGGCGCGGTGCTGGTCGTGGTGGCCCTGCAATTGGGCATTCTCTATGCCAACGAGCGAGTCGCCCTGCGTCTTCAGGAGGATCTGGTGGCCATTAACGTGGCCGGGCGCCAGCGCATGCTGGTCGAGGGCATTGGCCGCGACCTGTTGATGTTGCGCCGTCCTGAGCTTGTCCCGGAGCGGCGCGACGCGGTGCTGGCCGCGCTGGAGCGCAAGCGCGGTCTGTTCGCGGCTACCTTGCAGGCTTTCGCCCAGGGGGGGGAGACCGAGGGGCTGTACGGCCGGCCGCATCGTCTGGCCGCGCTGCGGGCGCCGGCGAACCGCGCGGCGCTACAACAGCTGCGGACCTATTGGTCAGGCTATGAGCCGTTGCTGAGCGCCGTGCTGGCGGCGCGGGGCGCGCCGTCGGCCTTGGCCGAAGCGCAGGCCTACAGCCTGGGTGAGGGCGGTGTACGACTGTTGCAGGCCGCCGATCGGCTGACCCAGGCCGTAGAGGCCCATAGCCGCGGCCAGGCGCGGACCCTGCGGCTGTGGCAAAGCAGCGCGGCGTTTCTGGCCCTGCTGGGTTTTTTGTTGCTGGTGTACTGGTTCTGGCGGCAGTGGCGGGGCGCGGCCCGCGGCGAGCAGCGGCTGCGCCGTCTGCTGGACCGGGTGGGGACGGGCGTATTGCTGGTCGATCCGGGCGGACGGATCGAGTACGCCAATGCGCTCGCCGCCACCCTGTTCGCCGGCAGTCGCGAGCAATTGTTGGGGCGGCTCTATTCGGAGCTGGTTCGCGAGGCGATTCCGGGGCCCGAGCGTGCGGAGGCGCATCGTGGCCGGCGTCTCGATGGTACCCGTTTCGAGGCGCGGGTGAGGCTGGACGATTTGCTGCTGGACGGGCGCCGGGTGCGCGTGGCCACCGTGGTGGATGTGACGCGCCAACGGGCGCTGGAGTCGCAGCTGCGGCACCTGGCTCATCACGATGCCCTGACGGGCCTGCCCAACCGGCGCGCGTTCGAAACCCGCTTGGGCGAAGCGCTGTCCGCTGCCGAGCGCCACGGGCAGGAGTTGGCTCTGTTGTTCGTGGATCTGGACGGGTTCAAGCCGGTGAACGACCGTTACGGTCACGGCGCGGGGGATCAATTGCTGGTGGATATCGCCAAGCGCCTGCGCGAGAGCCTGCGCACCGAGGATGTGGTGGCGCGGGTGGGCGGGGATGAATTCGCCGTGCTGCTGGTGCCGCCGGAGCGAGACGCGGCCGAGGCCGCGGCGCGTTCCGTGGCCGGGAAGCTGATCGCCGCCCTACGGCGGCCGTTTCAGGCCGGTGACGCGGCGGTATGCATCGGTGCGAGCGTGGGCATCGCCCTGTACCCGCAGCATGGTACGGACCTGCCGACGCTCCTGGCCGCCGCCGATACGGCGATGTATGCGGCCAAGGCGCGCGGCGGCGGGGTGTTCCGGGTGGTCGGCGAGGCGGAATAGGCCTCGCCGAACCGGCAGCCCGGGGCTCGCTGCCCGGGGGTCATTGCCCAGGGCTCACTGCCTAGGGCTCACTGCCTAGGGCTCGGGCCGGGCCAGGGCACTTTGCGCCCAGGCGCTGCGAAAGCGTTGCGCCGCCACTTCCGCCTCCTGGCTGCGGCCCTGGGCCAGCAGGCTTTGGCTGAGGCCATGCAGTGACCAGCCGTTCTCCGGGAAGCGCTCCAGGTCCTGGCGGTAGCTGTATTCGGCGGCCCCGGCCTGACCGGCCTGCAGCTGGGCCCGCCCCAGGTAATGGCGTACCGGTCGGTACCAGTAGGGCGGTTCCATATAGGGCAGGCTGTCCTCCAGCTCGGCGGCACGCTGTAGCTGGGCCACCGCATCGGCCGGGCGCTGTTCGCGCCGGGCCATCTCGCCGGCCAGGCTGTGTTGGGCGATCAGCGCGATCTCCCGCCAGGGCGAACCTTCGGTGGCGGCGGCGGCTTGCTGCACGGCCCGCAGGGCTTCCCGGGCCTGTGCGTCCCGCCCCTGTGCCATTGCGGCCAGCCCCCGGGTGTATTGCGCCAACGCATGGGCCAAGGGCAGGTCCTCGGGCGGCAGCGGCGCGGCCCGCACCGCCTCCCAACGCTGGAACACGCTCAGCACCAGCTGGTGGTAGGGCACCATGCCCTGCAGCTCCGGTATCTCCCGGGCCATCTCCACGTTGATTTTCTCGCTCAGGGCCGCGGCGGCCTCGATGGCCTCGTCCTCGCGGCCGTCCATCAGCGCGGCAAAGGCCAGGAAGTGGTAGTTGTGTGGGTAGTAGAGTGACGGGTAGAGCCCGCGGGCGCCCCGGTCGGCGATAAACGCCTCGTCGGCATGGACCGCGTGGCGGTTGTGCTCTATGGCGTCATCCCAACGTCCGACGCGTATGTAGATATGCGCCGGCATATGCACCAGATGGCCCGCCCCGGGCATCAGCCCGGCGAGCCGGTCCGCGCAGTCCACGGCCCACTCGGGGTGCACCGCCTCCACCGTGTGGATGTAGTAGTGGCAGGCGCCGGGGTGGTCGGGGTTGGCGGCGAGTACGCCGCGCAATTGCTCCAGGATCGTGCGGGTGGCGGGTTTGGCGGCGCCGTTCTCCCAGTAATCCCAGGGGGAGAGATCCATCAGGCTCTCGGCATAAAGGGTGGCGGCGTCCTGGTCGTCGGGCCAGGCGGCGGCGAGCTCCGCCATGGCTTCCGCGTAGGCCACGTCCAGCGGGGTGCGGTCGGCGGGCGGGTTGGCGCTGTAGCGTCGGCTCAGTGCCTCTATATAGCCCCGCTCCCGCTCGCTGGCCTGCTCCAGCCGCGCGCGCGCCGCCTGCAGCGCGCGCCAGGCCGGCTCCACCGCCTCCGGGGCCATGGGCATGTTGATGTTCGGGCCGTGGGCCAGCGCGATGCCCCAGTAGCACATGGCGCAGTTGGGATCGAGCCGGGCCGCCTCGCGGAAACTGGCGATGGCCTCGGCGTGGTTGAAGGCGTAGCTGAGGCGCAGCCCCTGGTTGAAGTACTGCTGGGCTTCGGGCACCGCGGTGGTTATGGGCATCTGGTGGTCGCCCAGGTTGTCATGCAGGGGGACCTCCTGGGCAGGGGATGCCGCGCAGAACGCCAGTGCAAGGAACAGGACGAGGGCGGCGGGCAAGTGTCCGGGGGAGCAAGGTTGCATGGCGGCCTCCACGTGCCACGCCGTGCCGCCGTCGCACCATGCCACGGCGGCCGGCTGCGGGTGAGGGCGGATATGCGGCCGGTGGGGCGGGAGACAAGCCCCGCCGGCCCGGTGTTCAGCGACGGCATGGGCGCCAGGCCCAGTGCGGTCAGCGGCAGGATGACGCGCCGGGGCGCCATCACCGAGGTGGTTGGCGCTGGCATGGCGGTGCCGGCGGGCGAGGATGGTCAGCCCGTAGCTTTGCAGGGGCGTTTCCCCGGGCGCGGGCGTCCGGGGTTTTCAGGGTCAGTCGGCGCCCATGGCTTTGAGCCGCGCGGGCTCGATGATTTCGATCCAGTAGCCGTCGGGGTCGCGGATGAAGGCCACGTCGCGCATCTTGCCCTGTTCCGGGCGCTTGACGTAATCCACCGCCTGGCTATCCAACCAGGCGATGGCAGCGTCAAGCTCCGGTACCGCGAAGCAGATGTGGCCAAAGCCCTGGGGCTCGGCGTTGCCATCGTGGTAGCGCCGCTCGGGGTCGTCCTCGCTGCCCCAGTTGTGGGTAAGCTCCAGCACGCCGCGTTGGCTGAAGGTCCAGGCGGTGCGCTCGCCCGCGTCCTCCGGCGGCTGCTCGCCCTCGGCCAGGTGAGCGAGGAAGTACAGCGAGAAGCGCATCTCGGGGAAGTCGAGCTTGCGGAGCAGGCGCATGCCGAACACTCGGCTGTAGAAGTCCAGCGAGCGTTGCGGGTCCTTCACCCGGAGCATGGTGTGGTTGAGGGTGAAGCCGTGGGTTTCGGGGGCGACCTGTGCGCTGACCCCGGGTTGCTGTTCGGTGTTGAAGCTCATGATGGAACCTCCTGGGAAATGCTTTCGGCCGCCGCGCCTACGCCTGTGGCGGGCCGGCCACGCGGAAAGTCAGGTTGTAGCGGTGCGGACCGCTCAGTGGGTGGCGGCCCGCGGCCACCGGGCGCACCCCATGGTAGCCTAGCCGGGCGGACCCGCCCCAGACCAGCACATCGCCGTCCTGCAGCAGTATCTCACGGCCCCGGCCGCGCCCTTCCACGCCCCACCAGGCAAAGCGTGCCGGCAGGCCAAGGGAGACCGAGACGATGGGCTGGCGCAGGTCTGCCTCGCTGTCGTCCCGGTGCCGGCCCATGCCGTCCCCGGCGCCGTAGCGGTTGATCAGGCACACATCGGGGCGGTAGTCGGCGTAGCCGGCCCGGGCGGCCGCCTCGGCGGCCAGGGCAAGCCAGTCCGGGGGAATGGCGGGCACCGGTGGTTGCTCGTCGCCCCGGTGGCGGTGGTAGGCATAGCCCTGTTCGCCGAGGGTCCAGCCGTACGCGCCACAGTGGGACATGGCGGCCGCGGTCAAATGGCCGCTGCGGGTGGGCATGCGGCGAAAGGGGCGTTGCGCGGCGATTTGCCGGATGCGCGGCAGCACCATGGCGCTGTCGGCCAGCCCCGGCAGCAGCCAGAGATCCTTCGCCAGCGCCTGAGGGCCGTTCAATAGGCTGTGTTGATGCATGGCGGCGGGGCCGGCGATCTCAGGCCGACTCGGGCTGCAGCACTTTCAGGCGCTGGGCGAGATCGTCCGCGCGCAGCTGAAAGAGCGCATCGAAAAACTGCGGTTTAAGGCTGCCGGGGCCGCTGGCGCGCTCGCAGGCCAGCTCGCCTGCCACGGTAAAGCAGGCCACGCCGGCTGTGCAGGCAAGCAGGCTGTCCGGCTCCACCGCCAGATAGCCGCCCAGCACCGCGCCCAGCATGCAGCCGGAGCCTATCATGCGCCCCAGCAGCGGCTGGCCGTTGGCGAGCTCCACGGCGCGCTCGGCGTCGCACAGATAATCCCGCGGGCCGCTCACCACCACCACGCAGTTCCGGGCGCGGGCCAGGCTGCGCGCGGCAAGCATTGCCTGGGATACGCTGTGGCGGCTGTCGGCGCCGTGCCCGCCTCGGGCCTGGCCCGCCAGGGTGAGGATTTCGCTGGCGTTGCCCTTGATGACTTGCGGACCGCGTTGCAGCAGGCCGCGTAACTGCTCGTCACGAAACGGGGTGAGGCCCGCGGCCACCGGGTCCAGCAGCCAGGGCGTGCCACGTGCCACGGCCACGTCCAGCGCCCGCTGCGCGGCCTCCAGCCAGTGGCTGTCCAGCGTACCGCTGTTGAGCACCAGTGCCTGGGCGATACCGGCCACCGCTTCGGCCTCTTCACGGGCGAGCAGGGTGAGCTGCGTGCCCCCCACCGCGGCAATGGCCTGGGCGGTGTCGTATTGCACCACCAGATTGCTCAGGTTCTGCACCAGCGGCGCGAGCTCGCCGACGCGCTGATGCACGGACCAGATCCGTTCGGCCGTGAAGGTGGACTGCACGCTGAATACTCCGCCGGCGAGACGCGCCTGGGCTGTGAAGCCGACAGGCGGTCAATAGCCTATAAAAATTGATCGGTGTCTCCCTTATACTGGATTCTTGCCTGCCCGCGGGGGGTAAGGGAAGGGCGAATCATGGTTTTTCGGGAAGCGGTGTTGGAGGCCCTGCTGGGCTGGCGGGGCGCAGGCGCGGAGACGCGCGTGGAGTTGCTGCGCAGTTTGTGCGGCGGTATCCGGCCGCGCAGCTTTCTCACCAATGCCGCGGCGCTGATCCTGCTGGCGGCGCTGCTGCTCCAGGAGGCTGGTGGGTTGGCCCCCGGGGTGTGGCTGGCGGCGCTGTTGGTGGGTGGGCTGTTGCCGCGTCTTTACGCGACGTATCTGTGCCGGCGACAGGATTACAGTAATCCCGAGCGCAAGGCGCTGGGCTTCGTGCTGATCAGCCTGATCTACGGCCTGACCTGGGGCGCGGGCCCCTGGCTGCTGCTGCCCGCTCTGGACGGCTTGCTGTTGGGTGTCTTGCTGATACTCATGGTTTTCGGTGCGATCATGGGCCCCTATGCCAGCATGCCGGGGCTGCTTTGGGTGCGCTTGTTGAGCACCGGCGTGCCCACCCTGCTGGCGGCGGCTGTGCACGGCAACGGGCAGTTGCTGTTCGTCTGTGCGGTGCTCGGGGTCTGGCTGGGGCTGCGCATGGATATCTGGGGCGCGTACCACCGCAGCCTGCGCGAGCAGATCGAGCTGCGCCAGGCGCTGGCCCACGCGAACTGGCGCAAGGATATGGACAATCGCAAGTTGCGCCATTGGGCCGAGACCGACGCGCTTACCGGTGTCGGCAACCGACGCCTGTTCATGGCCGATCTGGCGCGCCTGCGAGTGCCCGCCGCCTTGATCATCTTCGATATCGACCACTTCAAGGCCATCAACGACCAGCATGGTCACACGGTGGGCGATGAGTTGCTCAAGCAGCTGTGCCAGCTGGTGCAGAGCGAGTTGCGGGTGGGTGATGTGCTCACGCGCATCGGCGGCGAGGAGTTCGCGGTGGTGCTGCACGACATCAGCGAGCACGAGGCTCTGGAGGTCGCCGAGCGCGTCAGGCGGCGCGTTTCGGGGCATGCCTTCGAGGGTGGGAGCCAGCCGCTCGGGATGACCCTGAGCCTGGGGTTGGCGGTAATTGGCGAGCCGCGCGCCGAGGTGGACGGCACGGGCCTGGTCGCCGCCGCCGACCAGGCCCTGTATGCGGCCAAGCGGGCGGGCCGCAATACGGTGCGCGCCGCCGCGGTACAGGCCAGCGAGCTGCCGCTGGGCGCCTGATCACTCTACCCCGCGCGCACTTTTACGCGGTGTGCCGACAGTTGCGCGAAGCCGGCTTGCGGGGGCGCCCCTGGAAGAGGCGCTCACCAAGCGCACGGCCTTCGGCGTTCACGCTCAGGCGAACATCTGCCCCAGCAGCTCGTAGGAGCGCAGCCGGGCCCGATGGTCGTGCATCACGCTCCAGATCATCAGCTCCTCCACCTCCAGCGCTTCGCTGATCTCCAGCAGTTGCGCGCGCACCTGCTCGGGGTCGCCGACGATGTGCCGGGGCCATTCGCCCGCCGGGCGGCCCGGTTCGCTGCGCCCCGGGCCCAGCTTCGCCAGCCCTTCCGCCGGGGTGGGCACCGGTTCCAGGCGCCGCCCCTCGGCGATGTTCAGGCCGAACAGACGGGTGCTGGCGAACTGCTCCAGCGCCGCCTCCTCGGTGTCGGCGCAGACCACGCCCAGGGCGACCATGGGCTTGCGGCCCGGCGCGTAGTGCTGGTAGGTCTGCACCGCCTCGCGGGTGGCCGGCGGGAAGATGAAGTGGGCGAAGGCGTAGGGCAGGTCCAGCTGGGCGGCCAGCTGCGCGCTGCGCGGGCTGGAGCCCAGCAGCCAGGGCTCGGGAGCGGTGTCCACCGCCGGGGCCACATGGATGTCCGCGTAAGGGTGGCCTTGCGGCCAGTCGCCGTAGAGAAAGCCGCGCAGCTGCGCGAGCTGTTCCAGGAAATCATCCCCGTGCAGGCGTTCGCCCCGGTGCAGCGCCGCGGCTTCCAGGCTGCCGCCCCCCGGCGCGCGGCCTATCCCCAGATCCATGCGCCCGGGGTAGAGCGCTTCGAGCATGCGAAAGCTCTCGGCCACCTTCAGCGGCGAGTAGTAGGGCAACAGCGTAGCGCCGGAGCCGATGCGCAGCCGCGCGGTCTCGGCGGCGATGCGGCTCATCAGGATCTCGGGGGCGGAGCTGGCGAAGGTGCCCGCGGCATGGTGCTCGGCGATCCAGTAGCGTTTGTAGCCCAGCCCGTCGCACAGGCGGGCGAGCTCGATGGAGTTGTGCAGGGCCTGGGCCGGGGTGCTGCCGGCGGGCACGGGGGATTGATCGAGTACGGACAGCTGCATGGGGAACTCTGATTAGCGAAGAATGTTGCCGTCGTATTGTATAGCAAACAGCGTTTTATATATAAAAATGCCGGCGAGGGAAGTAGCTCGTGCCTCCCCAGGGGGTAGGATGGCGTATCGGCGGCGAATGAAACGGAGGAGCCCGCAATGCAGTACCTGCATACCATGGTTCGTGTGAGTGATTTGGAACAGTCCCTGGCCTTCTATTGCGACACGCTCGGCCTGGTGGAGGTCAGCCGCAAGGAGGTGGAAGCGGGGCGCTTCACGTTGGTGTTTCTCGCCGCACCGGACGACCTGGCGCGGGCCCGAGAGGAGGGGGCGCCCATGGTGGAGTTGACCTGGAACTGGGACCCGGAGGAATACGACGGCGGGCGCAACTTCGGCCACCTGGCTTACCGGGTGGCGGACATCTATGCCTTGTGCGAGCGCCTGCGGGCCGCCGGCGTGACCATAAACCGCCCGCCCCGAGATGGGCGCATGGCCTTCGTGCGCTCGCCGGACGGGATTTCCATCGAGCTGCTGCAGCAGGGTGAGCCGCTGCCGCCCCAGGAACCCTGGGCCTCCATGGAGAATACCGGCAGCTGGTAGCCCGCGCCCGCGAACAACCTGGGGTCAGCGCTGGCGCTTTCGCAGGCGCCGGGCGTTGGCCGTGGCGCCCTGATGCCAGGGCCGCAGGCCCTGCTCCACGGCGCGCAGGATGTGATTGCCCAGCAGTTGCGGCCAGCTGCCGTTGAGCCAGCTGCGCTGCACCTGCTCCAGCGCTTTCGTATCCGCCTGCAGTGCCGCGCTCCACACCCGCAGCCAGTAGAGGGTGAGCTGAGCCGGGGGCGGCGCCCACAGCGCCAGCAGGCTCTGCGCGCTCGCCAGCAGCTTCTCGTTGACCATGCGGCTGGTCTCGGCCCGCTGGCGCGCATCGGGCGTGAGGCCGCCGTCCGCCAGCATGGGCAAGCGGTAGCCGATGGTCTCCACGGACGCCCAGTACGTCTGCCAGAGGTTCAGCGGCAGGCTCAGCCAGCGCTGGTTCAGCTCCACACAGCTAACAGTCGGTTTCCTGCTCATGCTCGGCACTCTCGGTATGTGCGTGGCGGGAGTGGGTCGGTGTCTTCCTAGTGTGCGCCCGGCGGTGCCGTTTGGGAACTGCTCGTTCAGCCTGCGTTCAGGCTCCCCCGCGTACTCTGCGCCCAAGGCTCGGATACGCCGGGCCGACAAGGGCATCTTTCGAAGGAGAGCCGAGATGAAACGCAAGCTGATCCGAGTGCTGGTGATGGGCGTGGGCCTGCTGGGTCTGGGCGCGGCCCAGGCGGGGCCTGGGCTGGTCGAACTGAAAAAAGCGCAGCTGGAGACCCTGCGGGAGATGCGGGCCATGCCGGTACATCAGCGCCACGGCGCGCGCTCCCAGGTCTGCTTCGGTCCGCCGGGCTTTCAGATCTGCCAGTGGGTGAAGGAGTCGCGGGCCGGGCACAAGCACCGCCATCACGATTATCATCGCCACGGCGGCCGACACTATCACGGCTATCATCGCCACGGCGGGCGACCCTATCATGGGTATCATCGCCACGGCGGGCGACACTATCACGGGCATCATCACCACCGTCGCGGCGAGGGCTACCACAACGGACATCGTCACCACGGCAAGGGCTACCACAAGAAGCACCGCCGCCACGATCACAAGCATCGCCCCCATCGAGGCAAGCATCACCGTCATCAGGGCCACCGCCACGGCCGGGTCGAGCATCGCGGCGCCGGCGCCACCGTGGCGATTCGCATCGGCCACTGAACCCGCATGGAGCAGCCGAGGCCGTCGACCGGGGCGGGCAGCATGGCCCGCCGGGCCGGCGGCACGTATTCTTGAACGCATGAAAAAAACGCTGTGTACCTTCTTGCTGAGCTTCGCCCTGCTGCTGTTGCCGCTGGGCGCCGTGGCCCAGGCCGCGGCGCCGGTTCACCCCGGCGGGGGCCAGGGCGACCCCCCGGCGGCGGAGCGCGACGGCGCGCGCGCGGCGGCGGCCTGGGCGCAGCGCAAGTACGGTGGCCGGGTGCTCGCCCTGCGCACCGTGGAGGGCCGCGGTGGTACCCATTACCGCATCAAGCTGCTCAGCGGCGATGGCCGCGTGCGGGTGGTGCGGGTGCCGGCGGACTGAGCCATGCGGGTATTGATCGTCGAGGACGAAGCCGAGCTCGCCCGGCAACTGCAGGCCTCCCTGCAAGCCCAGGGCTGGCGCGTGAGCGTCAGCGGTGACGGGCGCGAGGGGCTGTATCTGGCCCGGGAGTACCCCCACGATCTGGCGGTGGTGGATCTGGGCCTGCCGGAACTCCCCGGGCTGGAGCTGATTCGCACCCTCCGTGCCGAGGGCAACACCCTGCCGATCCTGGTGCTCACCGCCCGGGGGCGCTGGCAGGACAAGGTGGATGGCCTGGAGGCCGGTGCCGACGATTACCTCACCAAGCCCTTCCATCCCGAGGAGTTGCTGGCGCGGCTACGGGCGCTCTCCCGGCGCAGCGCGGGCCTGGCGCGCGAGCTTTGGGAGCTGGACGGGCTGCTCATCGATCTGGATGCCCAACAGGTGAGTCTGCACGGCGAGTCCGTGGCGCTCACCGCCTTCGAATACCGGCTGCTGGAGCATCTGGCCCGTCATGCCGGGCGGGTGCTCTCCAAGCAGGCGCTGGCCGATTATCTCTACCCGCACGACGAGGACCGGGACAGCAATGTCATCGAGGTGCTGGTGGCGCGGCTGCGCAAGAAGCTCGCGGGGGTGCCCCTGGAAACCCTGCGCGGCCGCGGTTACCGGCTGGGGGCGGCGCGGCCATGAAACTCGCCCCGCTGTCGCTGAACGCGCGCAGCATGCTGGGCGGGGCGCTGGTGATCGGCATTTTCGTGCTGCTCACCGGCGTGGCCCTGGAGCGCGCCTTCGAGGGCGCGGCGCGGGCGGCCCTCGAGGAGCGCCTGCGCGGGCAGCTTTTTCTGCTCATGGGCGAGGGCGAAGTCACGCCGGACGGGCGCTTCGAGCTGCCTGGCCCCAGTGCCATCGAGCGCCTCAACCAGCCGGACAGTGGGCTCTACGCCGCGGTGTACGAGCAGGGCGAAGCGCTTTGGGTATCACCCTCGGTGCTCGCCGCCGAGCCGCCGCTGCGCGCGCGGCTGGCCACCGGCGAATGGCGCTTTACCGAGCAGTGGGCGGACGGTCAGCGCTGGCTGGTGCTCGGTTTCGGGGTGGAGTGGCAGTTGGAGAGCGGTGCGCGGGCGCTGAGCTTCAGTATCGCCGAGCACGGTGAGCTGCTCGCCGCCCAGATCCAGCCCTACCGCCGGGTGCTCTGGCGTTGGCTGGGGGGCATGGCGGTGCTGCTGCTGGCGACGCAGTTGCTGGTGCTGCGTTGGGGCTTGCGGCCGCTGCGTCGCGTGGCGCGGGATGTGGGCGAGATCGAGGCCGGGCGGCGGGAGAGCTTGGGCGGGGGTTACCCGCGGGAGCTGCGCCCCCTGACCGGCAACCTGGACGCCTTGCTGCGCCACGAGCGCATGCAGCAGCAGCGCCACCGCGATGCGCTGGCGGATCTGGCCCACAGCCTGAAGACGCCGCTGGCGGTGCTGCAAGGTAGCCGCGACGAGCCCGAGGCGGTGGAAGAGCAGGTGGCGCGCATGCGCCGGAGTATCGACTACCAGTTGCAGCGCGCCGCCACCGCCGGGCGGAGTGCTTTCCATACGCCCCTGTCGCTGGAGGAGGCCTTGCGCGGTCTGTGCGCCGCCCTGGAGAAGGTCTACGCCGAGCGGGCGCTGACACTGGAACTGGCGCTGCCCCCGGGGGCGCGGGTGCTGGCGGATGCCGGCGACATGACCGAGCTGTTCGGCAATCTGCTGGATAACGCCTGCAAATGGGCGCGCGCTCGGGTGCGGCTCAGTGGCCGCGCGGAAGGTGGCTGGTTGATGCTGCGCCTGGATGACGACGGCCCGGGTTTCGGCGCCGGTGAGAGCGAACGCCTGCGCCGTCGCGGGGTGCGGGGTGATGAGCGCGTGCCGGGGCAGGGCATTGGCCTGGCGGTGGCGGACCAGATTGTGCGCGCCTATGGGGCGGAGCTGCGCATCGGCGCCAGCGATTGGGGTGGGGCTCGACTGAGCTTTCGCCTGCCGCGGGCGGCGGGGCCCTGAGCCGGCACGCGGCCGGCCCGGGGCCGTGGATGTCAGCGCTGCTCAGACATTCAGTTTATCGTTGACGGTGTCCAGCAGCTTTTGCACCTGCGCGCGCTCCAGTCCCTGGGGGTGGTTCTTCAGGTACTGCTCACTGACACTGCGCAGGTGGCGCAGCTTCTTGTAACGCTGCTCCGGCCCCTCGGCGCGCTCGTATTGCTGCTGCACGCTCTCGATGAAGGCGTAGTGCTCGCTCGCCTTGGCCTGCGCCACCCGTGTGCGCCAGTGCGCATGAAGCGCCTGGAGTTGCGTGTTCTGCGCTTGTCCCCGCAGGGCCTTGCCCAGCGTGTGCTCGGCCCGCACCGGGTTGAGATCCCGCTCCGCGGCATAGGCTTCCAGCAGCACGGCGGCCGGTTCGCCCAGGGCGATGCCGTGCACGCCCTGCACACAGCAGCTTAGATCGGCGACGAGCAGGTGGGTATCGGGCACCGCTTCGGTGCTGGTCACGCGGAATCGATCCTCGCCCAGCGGCGCGATGTTCACCGGGATCGGCGCGCGGGCGCCGGCCAGGGCGATCGGCCGGGCCTCCAGTGTGAAACGCCCCGGGTGGAACTCGGGGTAATGAACCAGCAGTTCCACGGTCTCGTTGCCCCGGTTCGCCACCGGGAAGTCGAACATGTGCGCGGTGAAGTCGTGGTTCAGGTAGGGGATGTTGGGCAGAGACCGGGCCGGGATGTAGTCCTCGCCGGTCTTCAGATACAGGCCATAGGCCTCGGTGCCCGGCGGCGCGGCCTGGGCGAGGCCCAGCACGGCGAGACCGAGCAGCACGACCAGGCTGCGAATCGATTGCATCATGGAAAACTCCCTGTTGGTTTTTTGGTTCCCTGGATTCGGCGCGTGATGCCCGACAAGGTTGGCCAAAAACCCGACAGACCCGGAGAGCCCGGATCGGGAGTGCAAGGCGGTGGCTTCCGTGCCGAGCTCGGGTTGCCGCTGCGCAGCGTCCCGAGCGCCGCCGGCTATTCTTGCAGAAGCCGTCAGGGCAGACAACGACGGCGTGGCGCGCCGCCCACGCCGCCCTTGCCCAGGGGTGGGGCACCGGCCAGGCGGCGCAGGCCGGGGAGTCGCTCAACGCGTCCTCAGCGTTGACGGCGCAGCGCCTGCTCCAGTCGGCGCATCTGCGCCTGCAGCGCGCTCACCTGCGCCAGCAGGTCTTCGCGTTCGGTGTGCGCCCGACGCTCGCGCTCTTCCAGGCGTTTCTCTTCCGCCGCGTGCAGCTCCTGCATGCTGTTGACGATGATGCCGATGAACAGGTTCAGCACCGTGAAGGTGGTCATGAGGATGAAGGGAATGAAGTACAGCCAGGCGTAGGGGTACTGTTCCATCACCGGGCGCACGATGCCCATGGACCAGCTCTCCAGGGTCATGATCTGGAACAGGCTGTACAGCGCCCCGGGAATGGTGCCGAACCACTCGGGAAAGGCCGCGCCGAACAGCCCCACCCCCATCACTGCGAACACGTAGAAGACCAGCCCCAGCAGCACCCCGATCCAGCCGATGCCGGGAAGGGCGTGGAGCAGCGAATCGACGATGATGCGCAGCCGGCCCATGCTCGAGACCAGTCGCAGCACGCGCAGCACCCGCAGGCTGCGCAACACCGACAGCGGTCCGGCCGTGGGTATCAGGGAAACGCCGACTACCAGCAGGTCGAACACGTTCCAACCGTTGCGGAAAAAGCGCGGTCCCCAGGCGATGAGCTTGAGCGCGATTTCCAGGGTGAACACAGCGATCAGCGCCCGGTCGAGCAGGTGTAGTGCCTCGCCATAGCGCGCGGTGACGGTTTGAGACGTTTCCAGCCCCAGGGTGATGGCGTTGAGGGTGATCAGGGCGATGATGGCGTGGTGGGGGATCGGGCTGTCGATCCACTGTCCCAGGCGTGCGCGAAAGGTGGCGATGTCCGGCATGCGGGGGCTCACTGGCATGGGGTTCAAGTGGGCGCGATTATAAACAAATGCCGGGGCCAGAAAAGAAGAGAGCCGGCGTAGGAGCCGGCCCAAGAGGAGGAGAGAGGGAAAACTGTGTAAGCTGTCAGCCGGCCTGGGCCATGCCGCCCAGACCGTGCTGGGCGGTGTCGCTGTCCTTGCGCCGGCGCAGACGGCGGATCATCGCGGCGATGAAGTCGCTGCGCTCGCGCCGCGCGGCGCGCATGATCAGCTCGATCTGCTGCCAATCGAGCTCGGCGTATGCGGGGATCTGCTGGTTCATGGTCATGCCTCCCATGTGGTCCTGTGTGCGGTTCGTCTCCCGACTGTTGCAATGCATCATACGCGTTCTCTTTTTTGAGGAGAAGGCCATTGTTGGAATATTATCTGTGACCAAATGGAACAGATAGGGAGACTGCTTCGTGGACCACATCTCTGAAATCAGCGTCTTTGTACAAGCGGCGCGTTATGGCAGCTTTTCGGCCGCCGCCCGTGCCCTGGATCTTAGCCCCTCGGCGGTGAGCAAGCAGGTGCGCCGCCTGGAGGATCGGCTGGGGGTGCGGCTGTTCAACCGCACCACCCGCAAGATGAGCCTGACCGAGGCGGGGCGCTCCTTTCACCAGAGCTGTGTGCGCATCATGCAGGAGCTGGAAGAGGCCGAGGAAGCGGCCGGCGCCTATCACCAGGCGGTGCGCGGCACCTTGCGCGTCAGCGCCACCGCGGCTTTCACCCGCATCAACGTGCTACCCCACATCAACGAATTCCTGGAACAGCACCCGGATCTGGATCTGCAGCTGGAACTCACCGACCGTTCGGTGGACGTGGTGGCCGAGGGGCTGGATGTGACCATACGGCTGGCCGAGCAGTTGGAGGATCCGTCGCTGGTGGCCCGGCGGCTGGTAACCAACGAGCGCATCGTCTGCGCCTCGCCCGATTATCTGGCGCGCCACGGCATGCCGAAGACCCCGGAAGACCTGCTGCGCCACAACTGTCTGACCATGTACACCCTGGCGGATTTCAACGACTGGGCCTTCGAGGACGAGAAGGGCCGTCGGGTGATTCATGTGAACGGCAACTTCCACGCCAATACCGGTGACGCCCTGGCCCAGGCGGTGGTGGGGGGCGTGGGCCTGGCCCGGCTGTCCGCCTGGCTGGTGGCTGATGCGCTGCAGGATGGTCGGCTGGTGCATGTGCTGCCCGAGTACCCCCATTCGGAATCCGCCTTTTACGTGCTCTATCCCCAGGGGCGCTACGTTTCGCGCAAGGTGCGGGTGTTCGTGGACTGGCTGGTGGAGCTTTTCGCCAACAAGCCCAGCCCAGCCTGATGGTGGTGCCCTTGCACCGCCTTCAACCCCATGGCTGGGGGGTCTTTTTGCGGTTGCAGCATGGGGTGCGCTCCGCTACCGTTCCCGAACGGGGCGGCTGCCCCGATTCCCGAATCTGACAAAAACAGGGCACAAGCCATGAAGAAGTGGATACTGATACTGCTTGCGATGCTGGTGGCCGGTACGGCCCAGGCGCTGAACCCGGTGCAGGAAAGCTACGTGGAGCGGCTTGCCCGGGGCGGTTTCATCAGCCTCAAGGATGTCTCCCAGAGCATCTACCACAGCGGTGAGCGTGACACCCAGGTGCTCGACGTACTGGCCGAGGTGCTGCTGCAGGACTACCAGCGGGCGCGCGGCCGCGGCGAGCTGGATGCCGTGGCCTGGGGGGCGAAGGCGCTGGGCGCCTCCGGCAACGGCCGTTATCACGGCGTGCTCTCCGAGATCGATCGGAACAACACGCAGCGCAAGCTGAGCAAGCACGTGAGCCGTGCCCTGTCCGACGTGGGCGCGCCCAGCGGCGAGCAGTACCAGCGCGGCATGGTGGATCTGGCGAAACTCCAGGAAAGCGGCGCTTCCGCCGCCCGCTCCGCCCCGAGCAAAAAGGCGGCCCCGGCCCGCCGGCAGGCCGCCGCGCCGGCCGCCGCGCCGGCCGCCCAGGGCAACTACGAGAGCTTGAGCCTGGTGCGCGAGGGCATGTCCATGCAGGAGGTCTACGACCTGGTGGGGCCGCCCTCGGCCACCTACAGCCGTCAGACCGGCAAGGCCTGGAAGCCCTTCAATTACCGCGGCAACGATATCGTGCGCACCTACGCCCTGTACAAGAACCAGGGCCGGGTGGTGTTCTCCAACACCAGCCGTTACAGCGGCGTGCAGCGGGTGCGTGAAGTCATCATCGACCCCAACGAGTCCGGTTACCCCTAAGACGGGCAGGGCGTGAGCCTGCCTCGATGAACGGGCGCCCCGCGGGGCGCCCGTTGCCTTTCGGCTTCAGGAAAACGGTGCCGGCAGTAAGGCCACCGGATAGTCGAGCTCGGCGGGCGCTTCCGCCATCACGGCGGGCTCCTCGACGATCTCCACGTCGCGGTCGATCACCGCTCCGTCCCGTTGCAGCCGCAGGCGCAGGCGTTCGCCCACCTGGCGCAGCGCGACCCGGTTGCGCAACTGGGCGCTGCGCTGCAGCGCCTCGCCGTCCGCGGCGAGGATCACATCACCCTGGCGCAGGCCCGCCCGCGCCGCGCCGGACCCTTTCAGGACCTCCCGCACCAGTACCCGCGGCGGGCGCGCCTCGTCCGCGGGCCATTGTTCCTCCACCAGCAGGCCGATGCGGCCGCGGTGCAGGTCCCCCTGAGCGCTCATCTGCAGGCCCACGCGCCGGGCAATGTCGCCGGGCAGGGCGAAACCGATACCGATGCTGCCGCCGCCGGGGGCGAGGATGGCCAGATTGATGCCCACCACCTCGCCCTTGAGGTTCACCAGCGGCCCGCCGGAGTGGCCCGGATTGATGGCCGCATCGGTCTGGATGAAGTCCTCATAGCCCTGTATGCCCAAGCCTTGCCGGCCCAGCGCCGAGACCACCCCGCTGCTGATGCTCGCGTACAGGCCGAAGGGGTTGCCGATAGCGAGCACCAGATCGCCCACACGGGTGCTGCCGGGCTTGCTCCAGACCAGGTTCCGCAGCCCCGGCGGCGGGTGCGCGATATGCAACAGCGCCAGATCCGTACTCGGGTCGGTGCCGACCAGTCGGGCTTGGCGGCGGTGCCCGTCATGACTGCGCACGGTGATGCGCTCGGCTGCTTCCAGCACGTGGGCATTGGTCAGAATGTGGCCACGCTCCGCATCCAGCACCACCCCGGCACCGATGCCCTCGAACTGCCTCTTCCCCGCTCCGGCCAGCGCCGGCGCGCCGGAGCCCCGGTCGAGCGGCCCTTCCACGACGATATCCACCACACCGGGCAGCACCCGCTCCAGCAGTGGCGCCAGAGTGGGCGCCTCGCCCCGCGGCAGCGTGGCCGCCGAAGGCGCGGCGACCACTGGGGTGGCGCCCAGGAGCAGGGAGAGCAGCAGGAACACCAGCCTGAAGTGGCGCATGAGGAACCGCCCGCGGTATGCCGCTTGAGTGTCTCCTTATCTACCGTGCGGGCGGCGGCGACGGGTTCAAGGCGGCGCTTGGGCGCCGGCGCGCGCGGCGCTACCATGAGCGCCTAATCCCGGGAACAAGAAGCAGGCAGCACCATCATGGTGGAAATCAGCCCCGTCGAACGTGTTCAGCGCATCGAAGCGCCGCGTTTTCAGCTGGCGTACAAGAAACCCGCGCGGCCGCTGGTCATGGAGCGCCTTACCGAGGGCTGGACGGCGCGCGAGCGCTGGTCGGTGGAGTATCTGCGCGATGTGGCCGGGGACGTGGAGGTGCCGCTCTACGACAGCGTCCCCTCCCGCGGGCGCAAGCACCAGCACGCGCCCGCCGCCCGCATGCCGTTGGCGCGGTACCTGGACCGGCTGGAGGCCGGCGAGAACGATTTACGCATGTTCTTCTTCAACATCCTGGCCGCCGTGCCGCGGCTCACCGAGGATTTCCACTACCCGGAGTTGGGGCTGAAGCTCTTTCGCAAACTGCCGGTGCTTTTCATGGGCGGGCGCGGGGCGCGGGTGCAGATGCACTTCGACATCGATCTGGCGGACCTGCTGCTGTGCCATTTCGGCGGGCGCAAACGGGTGCTGCTGTTCCCGCCCGAGCAAGGGGGCAACCTGTACCGGGTGCCGTTCTCCTTCAGCGCCCTGTTCGATGTGAACATCGAACAGCCCGATTACCAGCGCTTCCCCGCTCTGCGGCAGGCGCGCGGGCAGGTGGCGGAGCTGAACCACGGCGATGTGCTCTACGTTCCGCCCGGCTACTGGCATTACGTGATCTATGAGGAACTGGGCTTTTCCATGACCCTGCGCGCCTTTCCCCGGCAGCCGGGCAACTTTGCCCGCATGCTGAACAATCTATTGGTGCTGCGCACCGTGGACGGGCTCGGGCGCCGCTTCGTGGGCGAGCCCTGGAACCGGCGCAATGAGCGCCGTGCGGTGGCCAGGACCCATCGGCGTCTGGCGACTGGAGAGGCCGCGGCGGCGACGCCCGGGCGTGAACAGGGCTGAGCCGGAAGGCCGGCCCGTTCGCGGGCGCGCCGCTTCAGCGTGAGGTGGAGAGGTGAATTGGCGGCCGGCCGCTCAGCGCCGGTCCTGAATGAAGCGGTTCATGGGGTCCCTGTGGCGCTGTTCGTTGGGGCGCGGCCGGTGCCGCTCATCCTCCAGCTCTTCCAGGGTGCCCGGGTCGAGGTTTTCCGCATCCATTCGGCGCCGCTGGCGGGCCGTGCGGCGGCTGCGGATCATGGCTTCCAGGCCGCGCTGTTGATCAGCCATAAGGTATTCTCCCTGCTGTCTTTCTCGGGGTGTCAATGTTTTGACTATCCGATTCGTGCTTGGTTCCGCCGCTGGTGAAATCCCCCGCCGCTCCTTACCATGCGGTGCTGCACTGGCTGTTAGGAGATCGCCTTGAAGGTCGAAGCCTCGTCCCGTGCCGCGTTCTGGGAGGGTGTGCGCATGATCGCCCCCATGTTGCCCGGAATTTTCCCCTTCGGCCTCACCGCGGGTGTCGCCGCCGTGGACGCGGGGCTCGCGCCCGCCCATGGCATCGGCGCGTCCATCCTGATCTATGCCGGGGCCTCGCAGCTGGTGGTCATGCAGTTGATCGGCGACGGCGCCCTGCCCATGATCATGGTGCTCACCGCCTACGTGGTGAACCTGCGGTTCGCCATGTACAGCGCCGGTCTGGCGCCGCATTTCTCCCATCTGCCCCGGCGTTGGCAGTGGCCCTTGGCCTATATGATCACCGACCAGGCCTATACCCTCACCGTGCTGCGCGCCGAGCAGCACCCCTCGCGCACCGACGCCGTGCCCTTTTATCTGGGCGCGGCGGGGGTCATGTGGCTGGTCTGGCAGATCGCCACCGCCATCGGTGCCTTCGTGGGCGCGCTGGTGCCGTCGAGCTGGTCGCTGGGTTTCGCCGTGCCGCTGATCTTCATGGGAATGCTGGTGCTGGCGGTCAACGACAAGCCTACGATGGTGGCCGCCGTGGTGGGCGGGGCGGTGGCCCTGCTGGGTCATGCCTTGCCCATGAACCTGGGGCTTTTCCTGGGGGCGGTGGCGGGTATCGCCGCCGGCGTGCTGGCCGAATGGCGACTGGGGAGGGGGAAGGCATGAGCGCCTGGCAGATCTGGGCGATGCTGGCGCTGATCGGGGCGGGCACCTTCGCCCTGCGCCTGTCCTTCATCCACTGGTTCAGTGGTCGCGAGGTGCCGGCGCGGCTCCGGCAGGTGCTGCGTTACGTGCCCGCCGCGGTGCTGCCGGCGCTGGTGTTGCCCGCCATCGTGTACGGCGGCGACGCGCCGGGCTTCCACCTGGACAACCCGCGGCTTCTTGCCGGCGCGGTAGCGGCGCTGATCGCCTTCACTACGCGTAATCTGCTGGGCACGCTGGTGGCCGGCATGGTGTTATTGTGGCTGCTGCAGGCCTGGGCATGAGTAAAGCAATGGAAATCGAGCACAATATCTTTCTGCACCGCGTGCGTCTGCCGTCGGCCTCGGCACTGAGCGACGCCCTGGCGCGCCACGGGCTGGCGCTGGTCTTGCCGGCGGACTTCGACCCCGCCGCGGAGGAGCTGGAGCTGGCCGTCCAATGGCGCGCCGAGCCGGTACGGATCATGTATTACGCGAACCCGGTGGACGTGGCCGAGCTGCGTGCCGAAGGGCTGCTGCGCAAGGGTGAGGCCGGCAAGCTGGCCGATCGGGATTTCCTGCTCAGCGTGGTCAGCGATACGGAGGCCGCCCGCCCGGCCGCGCTGGCCCTGGCGGCGGTGCTCACCGAGCTGGCCGACGGCTGCCTGGCCTACGCCGGCGAACCCCCCTTCATCTTCGCCGAGCAGGCGGTGGCCTGGTGCGCGGATCGGCTCTGACATGAGCGCGACCGAGCAGGCCGGGTTCGACGATGCCGCGCGGATGCGGGTGCCTCCGCGCCACCTCGCCCTGCCATCGTCTTCGCGGATCTCGCCCACCGTATCGAGTTCGGCCCGGGTCTGGGCCGGGGGCTGCCCATGGGGCCCCGGGCGCGACAGACCCTTCTGGTGAGCCTGCCGAGCCTGCGCCGGCTGGAGCATAGCCCGCCGGGGCGCGTGCTGCAGTTCTCCGAGGTGGTGGGCGACTGAGCCCAAAAACAGGGAGCGACCAATGGATATACCCCAAAACCGTTTCAAGGCCGCGCTGGCCGACGGGCAGACCCTCTACGGCCTGTGGGTGGCCTTCGGCAGCGCCTATCCGGCCGAGGTCTGTGCCACCACCGGCTACGATTGGCTGCTGATCGACGGCGAACATGCGCCGAACTCCGTGCCCTCGGTGTTGGAGCAGCTGCAGGTGGTGATGCCCTATCCGGTTTCCGCCGTGGTGCGCCCGGTCAACGGTGACCCGGCCCTGATCAAGCAGTATCTGGACGTGGGCGCGCAGACCCTGATGGTGCCCATGGTGGATTGCGCCGAGCAGGCCGAGGCGCTGGTGCGCGCTACCCGCTACGCAACCCAGGGCGGCATACGCGGCGTGGGCGGCGGGCTGACCCGGGCCACTCGCTGGGGGGCCATTCATGATTACACCCGTCGCGCCCACGAGCAGACCTGCCTGATCGTGCAGGTGGAGTCACGCCAGGGGGCGGAGCGCATCGAAGAGATTGCCGCGGTGGACGGGGTGGACGCGGTGTTCATCGGTCCGGTGGATCTGTCCACCGACATGGGCTACCCCGACGAGCCCCATCACCCGGAGGTGCAGGCGATGATCCGGCATCTGATCGAGGTGGTGAACCGCGCCGGCAAGGCCGCCGGGATTCTCGCCCCCAATGCCGACGACGCCCGGCGTTACCGGGACTGGGGGTGTCGCTTCATCGCCGTGGGGATCGACATCAGCCTGCTGCGCCAGGGGGCGCTGGATACCCTGGCCCAGTTCAAGCCCGACGCCGAGCCGAGCCCGCCGGCGCGGGGGTATTGAGCAAGTCGATAGCGGCTTTATTCACCACAGAGGCACGGAGGTTCACAGAGAACACAGAGTGGAAAAAGGATCTTTCTTCGTTCTCTGTGGCCTCTGTGGTGAAAACGCCCCGTCTCAGGCCGCCTGCCGCCGCTCCAGGTACTCGTCGTAGCTACCCGAGAAGTCCACCAGCCCGGAGGGGGTGAGCTCGATGATGCGGGTGGCCAGCGAGGCGACGAACTGGCGGTCGTGGCTGGCGAAGATCAGCGTGCCCGGGTAATGCTCCAGTGCCAGGTTCAGTGCCTCGATGGATTCCATGTCCAGATGGTTGGTGGGCTCATCGAGCAGCATCACGTTGGGCTTTTGCTGCAGTAGCCGGCCGAAGATCATCCGCCCCTGCTCGCCGCCGGAGAGCACGTTCACGGGCTTTTTCAGGTCGTCGTGGGAGAACAGCAGCCGTCCCAGGGTGGCGCGCACGATCTGGTCATCGTCGGTTTCCCCGGCATAGCGGTTCATCCAGTCAAACACGCTCATGTCCGACTCGAACTCCGCCTGATGGTCCTGGGCGTAATAGCCGAGCTGGGCGTTCTCCGCCCATTTGATGCGCCCGGCGTCGGCCTCCAGCTCGCCGAAGAGGGTGCGCAGCAAGGTGGTCTTGCCGATGCCGTTGGGGCCGATCACGGCGATGCGCTCACCGGCCTCCACCATCAGCTTCAGGTCCTGGAACAGGGGGCCTTCGTCGAAGCCCTTGGCCAGACCGTCCACTTCCAGCGCCAGCCGGTGCAGTTTCTTCTCCTGCTCGAAGCGGATGTAGGGGCTCTTGCGGCTGGAGGGCTTGATGTCGTGCAGCTCGATCTTGTCGATGAGCTTGGCCCGGGAGGTGGCCTGCTTGGCCTTGGAGGCGTTCGCGGAGAAGCGGCTGACGAAGGCCTGCAGCTCGGCGATCTGGGCCTTCTTCTTGGCGTTCTCGTGCTGCAGCCGCTCCCGCGCCTGGGTGGAGGCGGTCATGTAGTCGTCGTAGTTGCCGGGGAAGATCTTGATGTCCCCGTAGTCCACGTCGGCCATGTGGGTGCAGACACTGTTCAGGAAGTGGCGATCATGGGAGATAATCACCATGGTGCTGCTGCGCTGGTTGAGCAGGTCTTCCAGCCAGCGGATGGTGTGGATGTCCAGGTTGTTGGTGGGTTCGTCCAGCAGCAGGATATCCGGGTCGTAGAACAGCGCCTGGGCGAGCAGCACCCGCAGCTTCCAGCCCGGGGCGATGGCGCTCATGGGCGCGAAGTGCTGCTCCACCGGTATCTCCAGCCCCAGCAGCAGCTCACCGGCGCGGGCCTCGGCGGTGTAGCCGTCCAGCTCCGCGAAGGCCACCTCCAGGTCGGCCACCTTCATGCCGTCTTCCTCGCTCATCTCGGCCAGGCCATAGATGCGCTCGCGCTCGCGCTTGACCTCCCACAGCTCCGGGTGGCCCATGAGCACGGTGTCCATCACCGTGTATTCCTCGTAGGCGAACTGGTCCTGGCGCAGCCGGCCCAGGCGCAGGCCTTGCTCGATGCCCACCGAGCCCGCGGACGGCTCGATGTCGCCGCCCAGGATCTTCATGAAGGTGGACTTGCCGCAGCCGTTGGCGCCGATCAGGCCGTAGCGGTTGCCGCCGCCGAATTTCAGCGACACGTTCTCGAACAGCGGCGCGCCGCCGAACTGCATGGTGATATTGGATGTGGAGATCATGGGGTACCGGAGGGTTGGGAAGTGGCGAGCGAGTGGAGGGCGGGCATTGTACACCCTTGCACGCCGCAGAACAGTGTGAACCGGTGCCGCCCGCGGCGCGGGTTTCAGCTCACCGTGGGTCCGGTGTCGACGGCTTGCTCGAAGATCACCAGATGGTCCAGCTCGGCGCGAATGCCGATGGCCTCGTCGGGCTTGTGGTCGTGGTGGCTGTCCGCCTGGCACAGCACCCGCCGGCCGCTGGCCAGCGCCACGGTGTAGAGGAAATGCCCGCCGCGAAAGCTGCGCTCGACGATGCGGGCCTTCAGCGGGCTCTTGTCGTCATGCAGTAGATCGTCGGGGCGCAGCAGGATGTCCACCAGGGTGTTGGGCGGCGGGCGCAGTGCCTCGTCGCTTTCCATCACCCCGAGCTCGGTTCGTACCCGGCGGCTGTCCAGCACCGTGCCCGGCAGCATCACCCCTTCGCCGACGAAGTCGGCGACGAAGCGGGTGGCCGGCTCGTGGTAGAGCCGGTAGGCGCTGTCCCATTGTTCCAGGGCGCCATCGCGCATCACGCCGATCTGATCGGCCATGGCGAAGGCCTCGTTCTGGTCGTGGGTGACCAGCAGCGCGGTGATGCCGTCCTCGCGAAAGATCCGCCGCAGCTCGCGCGGGAGCTGCGCACGCAGGTCCGGGTCCAGGCTGGAGAAGGGCTCGTCGAGCAGCAGCAGCTTGGGCTTGGGCGCCATGGCCCGGGCGATGGCCACCCGCTGCTGCTGGCCGCCGGACAGTTCATGGGGGTAGGCGCCGCCCAGCTGGTGCAAGCCGATCAGCTCCAGCAGTTCGGCCACGCGCCGGTGGCGCTCCGCGCCGCGTTGGCCGCTCAGGCCGAAGGCGATGTTCTCGGCCACGGTGAGGTGCGGAAACAAAGCCAGGTCCTGGAACACCATGCCCACGCCGCGCCGCTCCGGCGGTACCACGCAGGCCGCGTCGCTGACCTTCTTGCCGGCGAGCCGGATCTCGCCCGCCGCCGGCCGCTGGAAACCCGCCACCGTCCGCAGCAGCGTGGTCTTGCCGCAGCCGCTGGGGCCGAGCAGGCAGCCGATCAGTCCCGCCGGCAGACGGAAGCTGACGTCCACCACCGCGGGGTATTGGTCGTAGGCGACGGTGAGGTCTTGCAGTTCAAGCATGGGTGCCGGGGCGCGCGCGGTTGATGGAACGGCTCAGCAGTATAACCGGGGCGAGCCCGCACAGGGCGATGGCGAGCGCCGAGGGGGCGGCGGCGGCCAGTTGCTCGTCGGAGGCGAGTTCGAAGGCGCGCACCGCCAGGGTGTTGAAATCGAAGGGGCGCAGGATGAGGGTGGCGGGCAGCTCCTTCATCACGTCCACGAACACCAGCAGCGCCGCGGTGAGCAGGCTGGAGCGCATGATGGGCATGTGCACCCGGCGCAATACCTGGCCCGGCGGAGAGCCCAGCGAGCGAGCCGTGTCGTCGATGCTGGTGCCGATCTTGGCCAGCCCTGCCTCCACGGTCTGCAGCGACACCGACAGAAAACGCACCAGATAGGCGAACACCAGCGCCACCAGGGTGCCGCTCAGCAGCAGGCCGGTGGAGAGGCCGAAGGTCGTCCGCATCCAGCCATCCAGGGTGTTGTCCAGCCAGGCCAGGGGGATGATCACCCCCACGGCGATGACGGTACCGGGTATGGCGTAGCCCAGGCCGGCAGTGCGTACTGCGCCGCGCACCCAGCGCGTGCCGCGCAGGCGTCGCCCATAGGCGAGCACGCCGGCGAGCAGCACCGCGATGGCAGCGGTGACGGCGGCCAGGCTCAAGCTGTGCAGCACCAGCCGTGGAAAGTCGAGCCCAAGCTGGGTGGGCGCGGTCTGCAGCGACCAGGCGAGCAGTTGCAGTGCGGGCAGGGCAAAGCCCAGGGCCACGGGCGCGGCGCAGGCGAGGAGCGCCAGCCATGCTCGGGCGCCGCGCAGGCGGTAGGCGGGGATCGGTTGGTAGCGACCGGTGGTGTGGTGGTATTGGCGCTGACGGCGGGACCAGCGCTCCAGCAGGATCAGCAGCATGACCACGCCGAGCAGGGTGGCCGCCAGCTGCGCGGCCGCCGCCGGTTCTCCCATGCCGAACCAGGTGCGGAAAATGCCGGTGGTGAAGGTGTTTACCCCGAAATACGCCACGGTACCGTAGTCGGCCAGGGTCTCCATCAGCACCAGGGAGAGCCCGGTGACGATGGCCGGGCGGGCCAGCGGCAGCGCTATGCGGCGGAATACCCGCCAGGGGCTCAGCCCCAGGGTGCGCCCGACGTCCAGCGCGCAGATGGATTGCTCCAGGAAGGCGGTGCGGGCGAGCAGGTACACATACGGGTAAAGCACCAGGGTGAGCATCAGGGCCGCTCCGGGCAGGGAGCGGATCGCGGGGAACCAATACTCTCCCCAGGACCAGCCGAACAGCGCGCGCAGCCCGCTTTGCACGGGGCCGGCGAAATCCAGCAGCCCGGTGTAGGTGTAGGCGATGATGTAAGCCGGCATGGCCAGGGGCAGCAGCAGCAGCCAGATCATATGGCGCCGCCCGGGGAAGTCGCACATGGTGGTCAGCCAGGCGCAGCCGGTGCCGATTGCCAGGGTGCCGCTGCCCACCCCCAGGGCGAGCCACAGGGTGTTCTGCAGGTAGTCCGGCAGCACGGTACGGCTCAGATGCGCCCAGACCTCCGTGGAGCCGAGGAAGGTATAGCCGGCGATCACCAGCACGGGCAGGGCGAGCAGGGCGGCGATCAGGAATACGCCCATGCTCCAGCCGTCCAGGCGCCGGCGCGCCTGGACGGGCGCGCAGCGCAGGGTATCGGGGGTGGCGATGGTGGGCATGGCGGGGCGGGGCTGCCGACTAGCGCCAGCCGGCCCGGTCCATCAGGCGCACGGCCTCGGCGTTGTGCTCGCCCAACAGGCCCAGGTTCAGCTCATCGGCCTTGAACTCGCCCCAGGTCTGGAGCATTTCGCTGCGCTCGGCCCGCGGGTTCACCGGGTATTCGCTGTTGACCTCGGCGTACCAGCGTTGGGCTTCCAGGCCGGCCAGGTATTCGAGCAGTTTCACCGCGTTGTCCGGATTCCGGGCGTGGCGGGTCACACCGGCGCCGCTGACGTTCACGTGAACGCCGCGGCCCGCCTGATCCGGCCAAACGATGGCCACGTGCTCGGCGATCTCGCGCTGGGCCGGGTCCTGCAGCATCTTGCCGTAATAGTAGGTATTGGCGACGGCGATATCGCACTGACCCGCGGCCACGGCCTTCAACTGATCCCGGTCGCCACCCTGGGGGGGGCGGGCCATGTTGCTCACCAGCCCCCGGGCCCAGCTTTCGGTCTGCTCCACTCCCTGGTGGGCGATCATGGCGGCGACCAGGGACTGGTTGTAGATGTTGCTGGAGGAGCGGATGCAGATGCGGCCTTTCCAGCGGGGATCGGCCAGATCGGCGTAGCTGTCGATGGCGCCTTCCGGCACCCGGTCCCTGGCGCGGAAGATCACCCGGGCGCGCTGGGAGAGGCCGTACCACTGGCCGTCCGGGTCGCGGTAGGTGGCGGGCAGGCGCTCATTCAGCACCTTGGATTCGATGCTGCGCAGCACGCCGGCCTCTTTCGCCCGGTGCAGATTGCCTGCGTCCACGGTAAGCAGCAGATCGGCCGGGGTGTTGCGGCCCTCGTTCTGCAGGCGGGTGAGCAAGGCGCCGGCGCCGGCGCTCAGCAGGCGTACCTGGATGCCGGTCTGCTCGGTGAAGCGATCTAGCGCCGGGCGGATCAGCACTTCCTGGCGCGAGGAGTAGACATTGACCTGCTCGGCGGCCTGTGCCGGTACCAGAACGGCGGTGGCGGCCGCGGCGGCTAGCCCGAGGATGCGCAGCAATGCGGTTCGCATGTTCACTCCCAAGTGCAAAAGCATACGGTAATGAGAATAGGTCGCATCTTAGGGGCGAGGTCGCGCCCCGTCAATCGCCACGCGTTGTGCAGGGGCGGGCCGGAAAGTCACCGGGGGAGGGAATCAGGGCTTCGCCATAGCGCCGCGCAACAGGCGGAACAGCTCCCTGGCTGCCTTGGGCGGCTTGCTCGCGGCCTGTTCCCGGCGGGCGTTGCGGATGAGCTGGCGCAGGGGCTGGGGGTCGGCGTCCGGGTACTCCCGCAGCCATTCGCTCAGCGCCTGGTCGCCTTCCGCCAGCAGCCGGGCTCGCCAGTGCTCGGCGCGTTGTTGCTGTGCGCGAGCGGCCGCCGAGCTCTGGTCCAGCTGATCCAGCGCGGCCTTGACCGGCTCGGGGTCGGTGGCCCGCATCAGCTTGGCCACCCGTTGCAGTTGCCGGCGGCGCGCTCCGTGGGACTTGATACGCGTGGCGTCCTCCACGGCGGCGCGCAGATCGTCCGGCAGGGGGACCTGGCGCAGCTGCTCGGCGGACAGGGCCACCAGTTCCGCGCCCAGATCCCGCAGGGCATGCGCCTCGCGCTTGCGCTGGCTGCGGCTGGTGCGTTCCGGCAGGTCGTCATCGTAAACGTCGTCGTTCATGGGCGCAGAATAACCGATTGCCGGGCTTGAAGGCGCGCCCGCAAACCCCCAAAGTGCCGGAAGGGTCGGCACCTTGGCCGGTTTATTGGGGCTTTCTCGGGCTTCCGCGGGGAATAGGGAGCCGTTTCATGAACGCGTTTTTGTGGGTCGTGCCGGCCCCGGTGCTGCTTGCGCCCACCGTACCGGCCCACATCGGGCTGCGAACCCGCCAGGCGGTCAGAGTGCCCAGGGGCATGGCTGAGTGTTTCCCTAATTGATCGAACGCCGTCGTGGCGAGTACGGACGGGGGTAGGTACCATGAGCGCCTTTGCCGCAACTGCCGGGTTCACTGCTATGTCTCCCAGCCTGCGTCGGGCCGAGTTGTACGACGTGCCGGTCCTGCACGCCATGGCGGGCCGCTTCCTGCTCAACCGCTTGAGCCCCGCCGCCATCGAGCGCCACGGCTTTCTGGTCTCTCACCTGGGCACCGAGGGTTATCGGCAGTGGCTGGATCGGGCCGAGTACTTCCTGGTGCTGGAGGAAGAGCAGGGCCTGGCTGCTTTCGTGCTGGCTTATTCCCGCGATCAGGTGGATGCGACCGATCCGCTGGGTGCGCGGCTGTTGGCGCGCCACAGCGAGCCTTTCGTGCTGATCGACCAGGTTTGCGTGCTGCCCGAGCGCAGCGGCAAGGGCTTTGCCGGTCAGCTCTACCAGCGGGTGCGCGAGGCGAGCGGCGGCCAGGCGCAGATCGCGGTGCTGGTGCTCGAGCCCTACAACGGTCCTTCCGTGCGCTTTCACCAGCGCCTGGGCTTCAGCGAGCAGTTCACCTACACCGGCGAGGACGGCATGCTGCGGGGCGTGTTCCTCAGGGATGCGGTCGCCGCCGCCGGGTAAGCCTTTTTGAGTGACTACTGTCTGAGCGCGCCGGGGCACCCCTGGCACGGCCCCTACCACGACACGGAGTATGGCTTCCCGCTGCGCGGTGACGCCGAACTGTTCGAGCGTCTGGTGCTGGAGATCAACCAGGCCGGACTCTCCTGGCTGACGGTGCTGAAAAAACGCGCCGCCTTCCGGGAGGCCTACGCCGGTTTCGACCCCGAGCGGGTGGCTCGCTTCGATGAGCGGGACAGGGCGCGCTTGCTGGCGGACGCGGGCATCATCCGCAACCGCTTGAAAGTGGAGGCGGCCATCCATAATGCCTCCGTGGTATTGGGGCTGCGCGAGCACCACGGCAGCTTCGCCGCCTGGTTGGATCAGCACCACCCCCTGAGCCCCGCTGAGTGGGTGCGCCTGTTCCGTCACACCTTTCGTTTCACCGGTGTGCAGATCACCGGGGAGTTTCTGATGAGTACCGGGTACCTGCCGGGGGCGCACCGGGAGGATTGTCCGGTGCAGGCGCGGCTGCGAGCCCTGAGCCCGCCCTGGATGGAGGCTTGAGATGCGGATCTGGGTGGATGCCGACGCCTGTCCGGTGCCGATCAAGGAAATCCTCTACCGTGCCGCCGAGCGCAAGGGCCTGCCGCTGACCCTGGTGGCCAATCACCCCCTGCGGGTGCCGCCTTCGCGTTGGATAAGGGCGGTGCAGGTGCCGGCGGGCTTCGATGTGGCCGATAACGAGATCGTGCGCCAGCTCAGCCCCGGAGATCTGGTGGTGACCCAGGACATCCCGCTGGCCGCCGAGGTGCTCGCGGCCGGTGGGCAGGCGCTGAATCCGCGTGGCGAGCTCTATACCGAGGCGAATATCGGCCAGCGCCTGGCAATGCGGGATTTCATGGAGCAGATGCGCGATGCGGGCCTCGCCGGGGGCGGGCCGGCCGCCCTCAGCCAGGCCGATCGCAAGGTTTTCGCCCGGCAGCTCGATAGCCTGCTGGCGCGCGTCCAGAGCGCCGGTTAGCGCTCTCTCCTCAGCCCTTCCTCCACGCCCTCGGCGAAGTCCCGAACCCCCTTCTCCACGTGCCCCAGCGCTCGGCCCACGTGCTCGCTGGCGGTGTTCAGACCCTTCTCCACGGCGTTCGTGCTGCGCTCATAGACCCGTCGGGTGCCGTCCATCGCCTTGCCCGCGGTCTCGCCCACGGCTTCGCCGGCGCGGTTCAGGCCATTCTCGGCCAGGGCCGGCGTGTTCAGCAGCGCGATGCAAAGCCCGGTGAGGAAAATGGCCTTGCGCATGATGGTTACTCCTTGTTGTCGTCCGCCCGGCGCATGGCCGGGTGCTCCCGGTGCCTTCGACCATGCGCCCCATTATCGGTTCCCGGCACGGCGCGCGCCATGTGCTGGCTCATGCCCGGCGCTATCCACGGTGCGCCGTGCTGGGTAAGCTGTGGGGACCATGAAGGCAGGACCTGCAACACTCCCGGCGCGCGAGGCCCCCGTGGGAATCTTCGATTCCGGCGTCGGCGGGCTTTCGGTGATGCGCGAGATCCGGCGCCTGCTGCCGGGGGAGCATTTACTTTATATCGCCGATTCGGCCTACGCGCCCTATGGGCCGCGCCCGGTGGATTTTATCCGCGAGCGCGCGGCGGGCCTCACCGCCTTTCTGGCCGAGCAGGGCGCCAAGGCCGTGGTGGTGGCCTGCAATACCGCCACCGCTGCCGCCGTGGGCGAACTGCGCCGTAGCTTCTCGTTGCCTATCATCGCCATGGAGCCCGCCGTCAAGCCGGCCGCCGCCGTCAGCCGCTGCGGCGTGCTGGGGGTGCTGGCCACCGAAGGAACCCTGAAAAGCGCCCAGTTCGCCGCGCTGCTGAGCCGCTACGCCCGCAACCTGCGGGTGGTGACCCAGTCCTGTCACGGTTTGGTGGAACAAGTGGAGCGGGGCGCCTTGGCCGCGGAGGAGACGCGCCTGCTGTTGCGCCGCTACACCGCGCCGCTGCTCGCCGAGGGAGCGGATACCATCATCCTGGGATGTACCCATTACCCGTTTCTGCGCCCGCAGTTGGCCGACCTGCTGGGCCCCACGGTGGCGCTGGTGGACACCGGTGAGGCGGTGGCGCGGCAATTGGCGCGTCGCCTCGATGAATTGGCGCTGTTGAGTACCCGGGAGACCGGGACTTGCCGCTTCTGGAGTAGTGGGGACACCGCGCGCCTCGCCCCGGTGATGGGCCGGCTGTGGGGTGAGGCGCTTGCCTTGCAGCCCTTGCGGTTGAGCACGGCGTTGGCGGTGACGCCATGAGCCGTTGGACGCGCGCCGAGCGCAATCTGTTCCGGCTGCTGGCGGTGCTGGCACTGGTCAGCGCCACCTGGCTGGCGGTCGCGCCGGTGGAGCAGGTGCCCACCGCCCACTGGAACGACAAGCTGGTGCATCTGCTCGCCTTCGCCGTCCTGGCCGGGCTGGTGGATTTCGGCTGGGTGCGAGGGCCGTTCGTCACCCGCGGCATATTGCTGCTTGGCTATGGCCTGTTCATCGAGTTGCTGCAGTACGGGCTGCCCCATCGAAGTTTCGAGTTGCTGGATCTGGCCGCCGACGGGCTCGGCATACTGTTCTACCTGTCGATGGTGCCGCTGCTGCGCCGCCTGCCTTGGCTAAGTCGCCGCTGGGCCTGACCGGCCCCACCCCCCGCGCGGGCGTATTCGCCAGCACGGTGAACTTTCCACGAAAGCACCGGTCATATTCCTTGAGCACCGCGCATGCGGTGCCTTCGGTGCCGCTCCTTCCTCTTCGGCGGCACCGAAGAAGCTCGGTTCTCACACCCCCCAAGAGAATCGAGCCAGTTGGCCCCGATGATGGTCCCCCAGATCATCGGGGCTTTTTCTTTTTCCGGGGCGGGAAACTTTCGCAGCACCCGCCGGTCACACTAGATGAGCGCTCCGCCTTGGGGCGCTCAGGCCCGATCTCTCCTCCTCATGGACGGGCCCAACGACCCAGCCACCCCCCCCAATTCGGCTGGGTTTTTCACCCCGGCTTCCGCCCCCAGGGAGCCGGGGTTTTCTTTTGGTTCATCGCGGATTGGCGGGAAAATCAACAGACCTCCCGTTTGTAGTGATGGCCGGGCCTGTGAGCTTGGCGCGGGCCCTGGGGCGGGTACGGCCGGCGGCGGCCCACGATTTGGCACCGGGCTGCGCCCGGCGCTCCCCTGCGCTTCTCGCCGGAAGGGGGCGAGCAGCAAACTCGCTACGCTCAAACAAGCTGCTCGCTGATCCCCTTCCGGCTGCGATGCTCGGCTGCATCGACGTCCGCCGCCGGCCGTGCCCGCCCCAGGGCCTGCACGCTCCGGTGGGCGTTCCACCAGCAGTTGGGAGCCGGGCCCGGGTGGCACAAGGCCGGAGCCACCGCACCAGCTTCCGTTTTCATTTCAGATTCTCCCGCCAAGAACCTTTTCTTTACGGGCGAATTGGACCTGCAGCCAAGTGCCAGGGCGGCTCCTACACGGTCAGCCAGCGGTCGAGCTGGGCACGGGCTTCTTCCACGCCGTCGCGCTTGAGTGAGGAGAACAGCTGGGCCGTGGTGTTGGGGAATTCGGCCTGCAGCTGCTTGCGCACTTGATGCAGGGTGGCGGTGGCCGGGCCGCGTTTGAGCTTGTCCGCCTTGGTGAGCAGGATATGCACCGCCAGGCCGGCGTGGTGGCACCACTCCAGCATCTGCCGGTCGTAATCGGTGAGCGGATGGCGCACGTCCATGATCAACATCAGCCCCACCAGCGCCTGACGCTGGGCCAGGTACTCGGGCAGCGCGGCCTGCCAGTGGCGCTTTATGGCCTCGGGCACCTTGGCATAGCCGTAACCGGGCAGGTCCACCAGGGCGCGGGCCTCATCCAGGCGGAAGACGTTGATCGCCTGGGTGCGCCCCGGGGTCTTGCTGGTGCGGGCCAGCGCGCGGCGGTTGGTGATGGTGTTGAGCGCGCTGGACTTGCCGGCGTTGGAGCGACCGGCGAAGGCGACTTCGCGGCCCTGGTCGGGGGGTAGCTCCGCGAGGCTGGGGGCGCTGAGCTGGAATTCGGCACGTTGGTAATAATTGGTCATAGTGCGGGGATTGTCGCAGATTCCGAGGTTGAAGAGACACTGATCCATCCCCTCGGGCCTCGGGGGGAGTCTGGTGAGCCGCGTCTTGGCGGTGCACGCGCCAGCCGGTCAGGGCCCGATGGGGATTGATCAGTGATCCCTTGGCGGGGAAGGGCTCAAATTGACCCCCCGGGGGGGCGGCTGGTATAAAAGCGGCCGGCTTTCCCTGCCTGTTTCAGGCGCAGAATTTACGCGGATCACCGGCCGGGCGCGTGCCCGGGGCTACCCACCGGCTCGGCGCAGGAGTTGTCACGATGAACAAATATTTGATTGCAGTGCTGGCGGTGTTCGCCATCTCCGGTGTGGCCCTGGCCGAAGGCGACCCGCAGGCCGGTCAGCAGAAGGCCGCCACGTGCGCGGCCTGCCACGGTGCCGATGGCAACAGCCCGAACCCGGCGTGGCCGGATCTGGCCGGGCAGCATGCCGGCTATCTGGTGCAGCAGCTCCAGGCCTTCAAGAGCGGTACCCGCCAGAACGCCTTGATGAGCCCCCAGGCCCAGGGCTTGAGCGAGCAGGACATGCTGGACCTGGCGGCTTATTACAGCCAGCAGAGCAACCAGGTGGAAGAGGCCCCGGACGAGAGCGTGGAACTGGGCAGTCGCCTCTACATGGCCGGCATTCCCGAGCGCGGCGTGGCCGCCTGTGCCGCCTGCCACGGCCCGGCGGGCCAGGGCGTGGAAGGTGCGGGCTTCCCGCAGATCGGCGGCCAGAAGGCGGCTTATCTGGCCAATGCGCTGCGCGCCTACCGTGCCGGCGAGCGCCAGACCGACCTCAACAGCATGATGCGGGACGTGGCCGGCAAGCTCACCGATGAAGAAATCCAGGCGCTGGCCGGGTACGTCTCCGGTCTGTACCGCGCCCAGTAAGCTCGGCTTGCGCGCGTGAGCCCAGGGAAAGGCGGCCTTCAGGCCGCCTTTCGCGTTTTCGGGTTTGGGTTGGTACAGGGCCCGAGCTATTCTGGGGGGAACCCGGTGCGCGTCGTGGAGTCGAACACCAAAGGTGCCGGCCCCGGCCCACAAGAACCAGTAAATGTAAGGATGGACCAATGATGAAGCGGATGATGCAGCTCGCCCTGGTGCTGATGCTGTTCACGGGCCTGGCCCAGGCGCAGCAGTTCCAGGCGGGGCGCGATTATCGGGTGATCAGCCAGCCCGATGCCGGTGGCGAGCAGGATGGGCAGGTGGAAGTGCGGGAATTCTTCTCCTATGCCTGCCCGGCTTGTTTCGATTTCAGCGGCCCCTTCCACGACTGGCTCGCCGAGGCGCCCGAGGGCGTGGTGATCCGGCGCACCCCCATGGTGTTCAACCCCAGCTGGGAGCCGCTTGCCCGAGCCTATTACGTGGCCGAAGTGCTGGGCGTGGTGGAGCAGGTCCACAAGCCCCTGTTCAATGCCATTCACGTCAAGGGTCAGCGTTTCCAGTCCGCCGAGGACGTGGCCGAGCTGTTCGCCGCGCAGGGCGTGGACCGGGCCCAGGTGCTGAAACTCTGGGACAGCTTCGCCGTGGCCACCCGCCTGCGCCAGGGCGAGCAGCTGGCGAAACGCTACCGGATCATGAGCACGCCTTCGTTGGGTGTGGCCGGGCGCTACACCATCAGCACACGCACTGCCCGTAGCCAGCCCCGTATGCTGCAGGTGGCGGACGAGCTGGTGAAACAGCGGCTAGGCGCCCAATAAGCCGATACGGTTGTGAGGCTCGTCACGTCGCCGGGAACATCTGCGCGGCATGATGGGCATCCCCGTCCTGCCCGGAGCCCGATGACCGAGATGAGTGCCCGCATCCAGCGCCTGGACCCGGAGCCGCATCCCGCGGCCACGCTACCCGTGCGTCATGCCGCCGAGACCCTGCGGCTGATGAGCTACAACATCCAGACCGGCATCGAAACTCGCCAGTACCATCATTATCTGACCCGCAGCTGGAAGCATGTCCTGCCCCATGCGGCGCGCCAGGACAATCTGGACCGCATCGCCGGCACTATCTGTGATTACGACATCGTCGGGCTGCAGGAAGTGGACGCAGGCAGCTTTCGCAGCGGCTTCGTCAATCAGGTCCATTATCTGGCGGGGCAAGGCGCCTTTCCCTATTGCCACTTCCAGACCAACCGCCGCATCGGCCGGCTGGCGCGCCACAGCAACGGGCTGCTGAGCCGCTTTCGGCCGCTGGAGATGCGCGAGCACAAGCTGCCCGGCATGATCCCCGGCCGAGGCGCGCTGGTGGTGCGCTTTGGCGGGCCGCAGGCGGACCTGTCCGTGGTGCTGCTGCATCTGGCGCTGAGCCGGCGCGCGCGCATGAACCAGATGGATTTCGTGGCGGAGCTGATCCAGGACCTGCCCCACGCCGTGGTCATGGGTGACTTCAACTGCCATTCCCGCGCGCCGGAGCTGGAGCGCTTGCTGCACCGCACCCGGCTGATGGAACCCCTGCACCATCTGCATACCTACCCGAGCTGGCGGCCGCAGAAGAATATCGACCACATCCTGGTTTCCGATGAGCTGGAGGTGCGCAGCGCGGCCGTGCTGGACTGCCCGCTCTCCGACCATCTGCCCATCACCATGGAGATCGCCCTGCCGGCGGACGTGGAGCTGGTGGCCTGAGCGCCGCATAGCCACGACGCCGCCACAGGCGCAACCCCGGCCCCCCGGCCCCGAGCAGGCCCAGCGCACCAAACCTGTGCCCCGCCCGCACCAGCACCGTGCGCCGCGCTCGGGGCCCGTCGACGAAATCCTTGCGGCCCTTTTGCAAGCCTTTGAATAATAACGCCAACCACCATTGGCACACCCTCTGCAATACCCCGTCTGACCCGGCTTCACCGCAAGCCTTTCCATCCATCCTTCGGGGGTATTACCAATGAGCTTCACCCGCAAGACCACCACCACCGCTTCCGTGTGCGCGCTGCTGGCCGGCACCGTCGCCCTGCCGGCCCAGGCCGAGCTCAGCGGCAACATCGGCGTCGTCTCCGAGTACGTGTTTCGGGGTATCACCAACGCGCCGGAGAACGACGACGCCGCCGTGCAGGGCGGCCTGGACTGGGCCCATGATTCGGGCTTCTATCTGGGCTACTGGGGCTCCAGCCTGGGTTACAGCGACGAGAGCGGGGGCGGCTTCGAGAGCGATTTCTACGGCGGCCATGCCGGCTCGCTGGGCATGTTCAGCTACGACGTGGGCCTGATCTACTACCACTACACCAACATCGACGACGCGGATGTGCCGGAATTCGCCGCCAGCCTGGGGCTGGGCCCGGTGAGCCTGGGCGTCAATGTGCTGCTGGATGACGTGGTCTGGGGCAACGAAGGCGACGCCTACTGGACCCTGGGCTTCGCGTACGACCTGCCCAAGGACTTCAGCTTCGCCGCCACCGCCGGTTTCTACACCTATGAGGACAGCGGTGAGTTCATCGCCAGCAGCGCCGAGAGCAGCGGCTTTCGCCACCTGGATCTGAGCCTGAGCCGGCCCATCGGCGACACGGGGGCGGAGATGCGCCTGACCTACATCGTCGGCGGAGAAGACCGCGATGGCGTGGAGCAGGACGACGCCGTGGTGCTGGGCCTGAGTTACAACTTCGACATCTGACCAGCGGCGCGGCCCCTCGCCGCGATGCCGCGAGGCGAAATCCAGGGGGCGGCGTCAACAGCCGTCCCGGATTCCGCTTCGCGGCATCGGAGCCACAGGCGTTGTCCGTGCGGCACAATTTGTCGCCCGCAGGCGCTACACTGGCCGGCTATCAAGACCGATGATCAGTCTGCAGGGGGATGTGGTGAGCGAAACTCAGAGTCTGATGGTGTTGGCCGCGCTGCTGTTGGCCGGCGTGGTGCTCTTGCTGGGGCTGTGGCTGCGCGCCAGCCGGGCCGCCGCGGCCCTGGGCGAGCAGCTGCGCCACCGCGACGAGATGCTGCAGGCCGAGCGCGACGCGGCCGCCGAGGCCCGCGAGCAATCGAGTGCCCGGGAGAGCGAGCTGGCCGAGCTGCGCACCCGCCATGCGGTGCTGGAGGCCCGTGCCGATAACGAGGCGCGACGCCTGAACGATGAGCGCGAGCGGCTGCAGGCGCTGGAGGGCCAGCTGGAGCAGGCCCGCGCCGAGGCCCGCCAGAGCGAACAGACCCGCGCCGAGCTGGCCGAGCAGCTCGCCACCCTGCGCAGCCGCCGGGCCGCCGACCAGGAGCATTACGAAGCCCGCCTGAAGGAGCTGGACCAGCACAAGGCCGCGCTCAAGCAGGAGTTCGAGAACCTGGCCAACAAGATCTTCGAGGCCAAGAGCGAAACCTTCTCCCAGCGCAACCGCGAATCCCTGGACGCGCTGCTCAAGCCCTTCCGCGAACAGATGGGGGAGTTCAAGCAGAAGGTGGAGCACGTTCACGTGGAGAGCAGCAAGCAGCAAAGCGCCATGCAGACCGAGCTCAAGCAGCTGCAGAACCTGCACCAGCAGATGAGCCGGGAGGCCAACGAGCTGGCCACCGCCCTGAAGGGCCGGGCGAAGATGCAGGGCAACTGGGGCGAGATGGTGCTGGAGAACGTGCTGGACCGCTCCGGCCTGCGCCTGGGCAGCGACTACAAACGCGAAGTCTCCATCACCGACGAGCAGGGCAAGCGTGCTCGCCCCGATGCGGTGGTCTACCTGCCCCAGGAGCGCCATCTGATCATCGACGCCAAGGTCTCGCTGAACGCCTATACCCGCTTTGTGAACGCCGAGGACGAGCTGGAGCGGCGCCAGGCGCTGAAAGAGCACGTGGAGGCCATGGGCGCGCGCATCCGCGAACTGGCCGACCGGGACTACCACAAGCTCGACGGGCTGAAATCCCCGGACATGGTATTCATGTTCGTACCCATCGAATCCGCCTTCGTGGAAGCCCTGAAGGCCGACGAGACCTTGTTCCAGAAGGCTGTCGAGAACAACGTGCTGGTGGCCACCCCCACCACCCTGCTCACCAGCCTCAACATCGTCCGCCAGCTCTGGCGCTTCGAGGATCAGAACAAGCACAGCGCCGAGCTCGCCAAGAAGGCCGAGCGGGTCTACAAGAAGTTGAAGACCTTCCTCGGCAGCTTCGAGGATGTGAAAAAAGGCCTGGACCGCGCCCAGGATGCCTACAGCAAGGCCGAGCGCCAGCTGGTGGCCGGCCCCGGCAACCTGATCAAGCAGGCCAACGAATTTCGGGAGCTGGCCCCGGCCATCCGCGACCAGCTGCCGCAGTATTTCACCGAGAAGGCGGAGCTGGAATTGGACTACGACGCCGAGGCTGGCGAGGAATACGCCCTGGAGGCCCCGGCGCTGCCGCGGGAGGAAGCGGCTGGGGATACCGCGGGCGCTGTGGGCGAGGAATCCGCGGTCGATGCCGACTCGGCCGAGGAACAGGCCTCGGGCTGAGCTACGGCCGGGGCGACCCCGGCTTGCTATGCTGTCGGCGCCGAACAGCAACAACCGCCGGACTTCGCGACCCATGGCCCGCATACACGACACCCTCGCCCGTCACCACAAGCTGTTGCAGCTGCTGCCCACCTATCCCCGGCGCGCCACCGCCCAGGAGCTGCGGGCGTCCCTCGGCGAGGAGGGTTTCGAGGTCACCCTGCGCACGCTGCAGCGGGACCTGCACCAGCTCTGGGCCAGCGGCGAGTTCGCCATCCACCGGGATGATCGGGACAGCGTCTACGGCTGGGCCTGGGAGCGGGACGTGCGCCGGGTGGAAGACCCGGCGGCGATGGACAGCCACCGGGCCCTGTTGTTCAAGATCATGCGTGACTATAGCCGTCACCTGCTGCCGCCCCACACCCGGGAGCGCTTCGAGCCCATCTTCCACAGTGCCCAGCAGTTTCTCGACCAGCGCAGCGAACTCTCGCCCAGCTGGCTGTGGACCCAGCGCGTGCGTGTGCTGCCGCCGGGCCAGCGGCTGCTCCCGCCCAGTGTCGATGCCGCGCTGGTGGAGACCCTCTACGAGGCGCTGATGGGTGACCATCGGGTGCGGCTGCGCTATCGCACCCGCTCGCGGAGCGGCGAGTTGCGTGACTACGAGCTCACGCCGCTGGGCCTGGTGTTTCGCGACGAGACCGGGCTGTACGGCTACCTGCTCGGCTGCAAGCCCGGCGAGAGCCGAGCCAAACAGTTCGCCCTGCACCGCATCGAACAACTGGAACTCACCGATCTGCCGGCGGCCCCCCCTGCCGATTTCGATCTGGACGAGTACATCGCCCAGGGCGGCTTCGATGTCCTGCTCAGCGAGCAACGCCTGGCGCTGGAGCTGCGCCTGAGCGAGCAGTTGGCGGTGCATCTGGAGGAGCGACCGCTGAGCGCGGATCAGCACTTGCGCCGGGATGAGGAGGGCCGCTGGCGTCTGCGGGCCACGGTGCCGGATACCCGGCAATTGCGCTGGTGGTTGGCGGGCCTCGGTGATGGCGTACAGGTGCTCCAGCCCCAGGGGCTGCGTGATGAGCTGGTACGCGGCCTGCAGGCCGCCCTGGCCGCCTACCAGGACTGAAGCCGCCGCGACACCGTCCGTCGCCCGGCGCCGCTAGCCTGTACCCGGACTCGCTAGCCATGGCAGACACATGCGTACCCTTCGGCCGCGTACCGCGCCGCTCGCCGCCCCGCGCCGACTGGTGGCGCTGGGGATCACCGTCAGCGGCGCCCATGACCCGGCCTGCGCCCGCCTGATCGAGCTGGCCTGCCTGGAGCTGATCGACGGGGTCAGCAGCGGCCGCTCCTACCATGTCTTTGTCGACCCCGGCCATCCGCTGCCCTGGCACAGTCTGCGGGAGCAGCGGATGGCCGGGCGGCCGGAGCAAGTGCCCACGTTCGCATCACTGGCCGATGACTGGCTCGCCTGGCTCGGGGATGCGCCTTTGTTGCTGACCCGGGCGGATTTCGTGCTGGCGGTGCTGCGCGGTGAGTTGCAGCGAGTGGGGCGGAGCCTGCCCCGCGGCGGCTGGCTGGATTTACCCGCCTTGGGGCTGGAGGAGCAGGGCTATCTGTCCCGCGCCGTGCGGCGACTGGGGCTGGCGGATGCGCCCGGGGGCAGCGGGGCGGTGCAGTCGGCGGCCTTGCTGGCGGCGGTCTATCGCCGTGGAGGGGTATCCGGCCAGACCGACAGGCGGTGATAGCCGCCGGTCGATCCCCTGCGCCGGCGGATCCATGCCCTTGGGCACCGACAGGTGCCGGGAGACGGTGTTGCTGAAGGTCTCATCGGCCTCCAGCATTTGTCGGGTTTCGGCGTGGCGGGACACGGTCCAGCCCTGGCCTACTCTGTAGGCGGCCGGGCAACGCCTAGCGCCAGTAGTCGTTGGCGGCGGCGACGGTCTGGTAGTGGGTGGCGACCACCTGGGAGACGGCGATCAGGCTGTCGGCGTCCCGGGCATAGACCTCCCGCAGCTCATCGCGCACCTGGGCGTCGGGTTGGGTCAGCTTGATGGCCACGCGAGCGAGTTTGACGGCGAGTTCGTAGCCTTCCTGGGGGGTATCGGTGATCAGGGACGGCAGCCAGGTTTCGCTCATGGGTCTCTCCTCCAAGGCATACGAAAAATACATCTTACGGGGTGATCGCGAACCCTCGCAAGGCAGGTCGGTGGCGGGAGCATTCGGGATGGCTTGAGAAGCCGGGAATTAGCGTCGGTGCCGGTCGCCGTGTGCGGGTGGGCCCTGGGGGTTCCACGGCTTGGCCCCGGCTCCGCCGGGGCTCCCCTCGCTCCTCGGTCTGAGCGGCGTTCCGCGAACTCGCTTCGCTCAGACAGCGCTCCACTTCATCCGCTCAGCCCTGCGGGGCTCGGCTGCGCCAACGAACCCCCAGGGCCCACCCGCACACGGCTCCACGAACCTGGCGGTTGCTTCTCGGCGGAGAGAGAGGAAGCCCGGTTCTGCCGGGCCCTGCGGGACTAGGCCGGTGCGACAGTGCGCGGATGCGCACTTTTCCGCTTTCCTGCTTTGCTACTTTCGGGTGGGATAGGCGCCGACAGAGGGGGTTCTGGGGTGGGTGTGGTCTCGGGCGGCCGTCGATGCAGCCGAGCATCGCAGCCGGAAAGGGATCAGCGAGCAGCTTGTTTGAGCGAAGCGAGTTTGCTGCTCGCCCCTTTCCGGCGAGAAGCGCAGGGTAGCCCGGCGCAGCCGGGCCAAATCGTGGGCCGCCCGAGACCACGCCCACCCCAGAACCGGCACCAAGACCACAGATCCGATCTACCGGCCTTTTCCCAGCGCCTCATTTTTCGACAAAGGCGCGTTCCACCACGTAGTCGCCCGCCGAGCCGGTGCGCGCCGAGACTTCGAAGCCGCGCCTATCCAGCAGCGCGCAGAGGTCTTCCAGCATGGCCGGGCTGCCGCAGAGCATGATTCGGTCCTGTGCCGGGTTGAGCTCCGGCAGGCCCAGATCGGCGCTCATCCGGCCGCTTTCGATCAGGTCGGGGATGCGGCCCTGGGTAGGGTAGTCCTCCCGGGTCACCGTCGGGTAGTAGCGCAACTGCCGGCGCACCTGCTCGCCCAGTTGCGGATGCTGGGGCAGTTCTTCGCGGATGTAGTCGGCGTAGGCCAGATCACTGATCTCGCGCACGCCGTGGACCAGCACCACCTTGTCGAAGCGGCGGTAGGTTTCGGGGTCGCGGATAATGCTCATGAACGGCGCGAGCCCCGTGCCGGTGCTGAGCAGGTAGAGGTGCTTGCCCGGGCGCAGATCGTCCAGCACCAGGGTGCCCACCGGCTTGCGGCTGACGATCACCTGGTCGCCGGCTTTGAGATGGCGCAGCCGCGAGGTGAGCTGGCCCTCGTCGAGCTTGATGGAGAAGAACTCCAGATGGTCGTCGGCATCGGTGCTGACCATGCTGTAGGCCCGCATCACCGGGCGGCCGTCGATCTTCAGGCCCAGCAGCAGAAACTGCCCGTTGCGAAAGCGCAGCTCCTCCGGGCGGGTGCAGCGGAAGCTGAACAGGCTGTCGTTCCAGTGATGGACGTCGAGGACGGTTTCGTAGCCCAGTGCCGCCATGAGGCCCTTGCTCCTGTCATCAAGCCGGCTTGAGCAGCGAGCGCGCTCAGGCGTCCAGCCGCTCCAGCAGGGTGTCGGGGTCGGCCGCCGCCAGGGCCTTGACCCGGACCGAGAAGCGCTCCCGAGGGTCGGGCTCCCGGGCCAGTTCATAGCCCTGAGGATAGAGCCGGTCGAGCAGGGCCCGCAAGGCCGGTTCCAGGGCCTGGAAGGTCTGCTCGGTGTTGGGGGCGGCCAGCCGGTCGTTGGCGAAGAACTCCAGCTCTTCCCCGGGGAAGGCCAGTTCCGCGCCCAGCGCCTGCTCGGCGGCCAGCTGGCGGGCGGCCTGCAGGGCCCGGCGGGTGCTGGTGCCCAGGCGCTCGGCCAGATCGCCGTCCTGGGGGTGCTTGGCGTAATAGACCATGCCCCGGCGGCCCTTGGTCTCGTCGTAGCCGTAGTTGCCGTCGTGGGCGATGATCAGCACCCCCGGGCCGTGGTGCATATGGCTGTAGTCGGCGACGTCGATCAATATCCCATCCAGGGTGCCGCCTTGTATCCAGCGGTGGAATACGGGGATCAGGCCCACCAGGTCGACGCCACCGCCGCTTTCCCGGGCCGGGAGTTTCACACCGATCTTGTGCAGGTTCATAGGCTTGCTCTCCGAGCTCAGGCGCCGGTGGCGCGCTGGGGTTGTTCGTCCAGCCGTGCCTGGCAGGCGTAGGCGGCCTCGATGAACAGCTGGGTTTCCTCCAGCAGGTGGCGGGCGTCGTCTTCGCGATAGGCCCGGTCACGGTCCTCGTGGCGGCGGAACAGGTACTGGGCGAACTTGCCGCCGGCAAAGCGATCCTGGAACAGGCCGCTGTCGTAGAGCCGGGTGCGGAACTCGCTCACCAGGGTGTCGGCATCGGTGGCCACGTCCGGCTTCTGGGTGCGCACCAGCGCCTTGGCGGCCTCCAGCATGGCGGCGTAGGCGGTCTCGTCGGCCTTGCGGTAATCGTGCTCCTCCAGCGCGATCTGGCCCTCGAAGTGCAGCCGTTCGGCCTCCTGCAGGTCGAAGTCGATGCGCGAGATCACCGCGCCGGCGCACTCACCGGTGCCGATGTCGCTGATGTTGAATTCCCGGGCATCACGCCAGTCGGTGTAATAGGAGCGGTCCAGCGCCTTGGGCGGCACCTTGCTGAATTCCTCCAGCACCGGCTTGAGGCCCTTCTTGCCCAGACGCTTGATGTAGTCGGGGAAGCGCTCCTCGCCCTCGCGCTGCTCCAGATACAGGCTGGTGAGCCGGTCGACGAATTCCGGTACCCGCCTGGAGGGGATGGCGCCGATGGTCTGACCGTATTCGTGGGCGTTGTTCTCCCGCCGGGCACCCAGCACGGCACGGAAATGGGGCACGGTGGTGCCCTCCATCTTGCGCGAGACGCCGTAGAAGCCCAGATCGGCGATGTGGTGCTGGCCGCAGGAGTTGAAGCAGCCACTGACCTTGATCTGCAGCTCCCGCACCTTCGGGTCCAGCTGCTCGGATTTGGCGGCGAGCCGCTCCGACAGTTCCGCGGCCAGCCCCCGGGAGGAGGCGATGCCCAGCTTGCAGGTGTCGGTGCCCGGGCAGGAGGTGACGTCGGTGATGGTGCCGGCGCCGGCCTGACCCAGGCCGATGGCCTGCAGATCGGCATGCAGGGCCGGCAGATCCGCCTCGCTGACCCAGCGCAGGACGATGTTCTGGTCCACCGTGCCGCGGATGTGGCCGCCGTTGTAGCGCCGGGCGATGTCGGCCAGCTGACGGCCCTGCTGGGAGGTGAAATCCCCCAGCGGCAGGGTCGCCATGGCGATGGCGTAACCGCTCTGGCGCTGGCGATAGGTGTTGCTCGCCCGCCAGGCCTCGAACAGGGCGTCGTCGGTGGGGCCCAGTGCCTCGCCGGGCTTGGCCGGCTGCTCGCCGTAGGCGGCCACCTCTTCGAGGAAGGCGGTCCAGGCCGGGTCCTCGGGCAGCTGCTCCAGCTCCTTGATGACCTCGGCGCGGAAGTCTTCGATGCCCCATTTGTGGACCAGGAACTTCATCCGCGCCCGGCCGCGGTTCTTCTTCTCGCCGTAGCGGGCGAACACCCGGGAGATGGCCTGGGCCAGCGGCAGGATCTGCTCTTCGGGGACGAACTCGTCGAACAGCTTGGCCTGGTAGGGCACCGGCCCCAGACCGCCGCCGACGTAGACGGCAAAACCGCGCCGACCCTGCTCGTCGAGCTTGGCGATGTAGCCCAGATCGTGCAGCGAGGTCAGGCCGCAGGCGTCGCCGGCGCAGCCGGAGAAGGTGACCTTGAACTTGCGGCCGAAGTCCTGGGTGTCCTGGTGACCGAGCAGAAAGCGCATGGCCGCCCGGGCATAGGGGGTGACGTCGAAGGTCTCGCCGCGGCAACAGCCGGCCTTGTGGCAGGCGGTGATGTTGCGCACCGAGTTGCCGCAGGCCTCCCGGGAGGTGATGCCCACCGCCGCCAGCCGGCGCATCAGGTCCGGCGTGTCCTCGATGTGCACATAGTGCAGCTGGATGTCCTGGCGGGTGGTGACGTGGCAGACGGCGTCGGAGTATTCCTCGGCCAGGTCGCTCAAGACTTCCAGCCGCTCGGGGCTGAGCTCGCCGAAGGGGATCTTGATGCGCATCATCCCCGGCGCGTCCCACAGGGTCTCGGGGCCCTTGCGCAGATCACCGCAGGGGAAGCCCAGGGTGCGCTGGGCGATGCCGTCGTGGCGCTGGCCGTTGTCATAACGCTGGCCGTAGACGCCGCGGCGCAAACGGGTCTCCTGGAAGAGGTTGTCCTCGATCTTGCCCTGCTTTCTCAGCTCGAGCTGCTGTTGATAGGCGTCGATTTCCCGGGTCAGTTCCGGGTCGGTCCGCTCCGCCAGGCGCTCTTTCCAGCTGGTCATTGGCTCATCCCATTTCAGGTCATGGTGAACCGGGAAGGGTACGGAACAGCGGATGAGTTGCGCTAATATGCTCTTGCTATAAGTATATGGACTTGGGTTCCTTTGATCCGGGGCAAGCCCGGCGGCGAAGCGTGGGAGAGCCCTTGCCTCCGGCGCTGGCCCAGGCCATTCAGCAAGGCAGCAACATCGGCGCTGCGCGCCCCAAGGCCTGTTGGGCGACCGCGGCCGCAAGCGAGTAGCAAAGCGTTCCTCCAGTACCGACCTCTACCGCGTGGTGAAGGCGGAGTGCGTGGCCATGGGGCTTGCTGGTGGGTTGGACCTGGAGACATGCCGTGCGCAAAAGCCCTTGTTTGATGGCGGTGCTGATGGCGGCCCTGGTGGTCGCCGTGGGTTTCGGCGCCTATCGATGGTGGCAGGGCCCGCAGGTTCAGGGCTACCTGGTGGCCCAGGGCCCGCTGGTGCAGACCGTGGTCGCCACGGGGCGGGTCGTGCCGGTTTCCCGCGCTCAGCTGGGCAGCGAGATCGCCGGCGTGGTGCTGCAGGTGTTGGTGCGCGAAGGCGATACCGTCGCGCCCGGCGAGCCGCTGTTGCGGCTCGATGCCGGGGAGATTGCCGCCCAGGTTCGCCAGGCCGAGGCGGCGCTGGCTGAGCTGGAAACCAGCACCCGCCCCCAGGCGGAGCTGGCGCTGGCCCGCGCCGAAACCGAGCTCGCCCAGGCCCGGCGGGAAGCGGCCCGGCGGCGGGCGCTCGCCCGGGAGTCCATGGTCCCGCGAGAGGCGCTGGAGCAGGCCGAGCAGGCACTGACCCTGGCGCGCAACGCGCTGCAGACCGCCCGCCTGCGCCTTCAGGCCCTGGCACCGGGCAATGCCCGGGAGCGACAGTTGCGCGAGCAGCTCGCCGCCCTGCGCGCGCGGCTCGAGAAGACCGTGCTGCGTGCTCGGGTGGGCGGCACCGTGCTTACCCGCGATGTGGAGCCAGGTGATCTGGTACAGCCGGGTCATGTGTTGTTCACCCTGGCGCTGGGCGGGGGTACGGAGATACGCGTACCCCTGGACGAGCGCAATCTCGCCCGGCTCGCCTTGCATCAGCCGGCCACCGTGATCGCCGATGCCTACCCGGCGCAGCCCTTCCCGGCCCGCCTCGCTTTCATCGCGCCCGGCATAGACCCCCAGCGGGGCACCGTGGAGGTGCGACTGGCCGTGGACCCGGCCCCGGATTTCCTGCGCCAGGACATGACGGTGTCGGTGAACATCGAAACCGGCCGCCGCGAGCAGGCACTGGTCGTGCCGAACGACGCCCTGGACGAAGAACAGATCGGCCGCGCCCGGGTCTGGCTGCTGCGTGAGGGGCGGGTGAGGCGCCGGGTCGTGACCCTGGGGCTGCGCGGCCTGGCGATGAGCGAGGTGCTGGCCGGGCTGCGCGCGGGGGATCGGGTGCTGGCCGATGGCGCCGCGGCGCTGGCCGAGGGCGCGCGGGTGCGTTTTTCAGAGCGCGCGCCGCCGGCCGGTGGCGAGGATGAGCGTGCCAGCCGCAACGAGTTGCCGGTGAGCTTCAATTGAGCCCGCGCCTGCTCTGGACCGACTGGACCATTGCGCTGGGCTTTCTGCGCGAGGGGCGCGTCCAGTCGCTGATGATCACCGTGGGGGTCGCCGTGGGGGTGGCGGTGATCGTGTTCATCACCGCTCTGATCCAGGGGCTGCAGGCCAATATCATCGAGCGCACCCTGGGCACCCAGTCCCACATCCGCCTGCTCGCGCCGGACGAGATCAACCGGGTGCTGCCCGCCGCGCCGGGGACCGTGCAACTGCTGCAGGAGGACAAGCGCGCCCAGCGGCTGCGCTCCATCAACAACTGGCAGCAGCTGCTCGACACCCTCGACCGGCTGCCGCAACTGCGCGCCGTCTCCCCCGTGGTGTCGGGGCCGGCCTTCGCCCGGCGGGGGGACGCGGTGGTGTCCGTGGCGCTGACCGGCATCGACCTGGCGCGCTACCAGCGGATCATTCCGCTGAGTCGTTATCTGGTCGACGGCCGGCTGCGGCTGGGTGCCGACGAGGCGCTGATCGGCAGCGTGCTGGCCGAGGACCTGGGGCTGCGGGTGGGCATGAAGCTGCGTCTGGAGACCGGCGAGCAGCAGAGTTCCGTGGTGAACGTCGCGGGGATTTTCCAGCTGGGCGTGCGGGAGCTGGACGCCCGCTATGTGTATCTGGGCCTCAAGCAGGCCCAGCCACTGCTGGACCTGCCCGGCGGGGTGACGGTGATCGACCTGACCGTGGCGGAGATCTTCGCGGCCGAGCGCATCGCCGAGCGGGTAGGGCGGCTGACCGGGCTGAAGGCGGAGAGCTGGATCCAGACCAACGCCCAGTTGATGAATGCCCTGAGCGCACAAAGCCTGTCCACCAATATGATCATCGTCTTCGTGGCGATTTCCGTGGCCTTCGGCATCGCCAGCGTGCTGTCGGTGAGCGTGGTCCAGCGCACCCGGGAGATCGGCATCCTGCGGGCCACGGGCGCCACCCGGCCGCAGATCCTGCGGGTGTTCCTGATCCAGGGTGCCCTGTACGGGCTGTTCGGCGCCGTACCGGGCTGCGCGGCCGGTTATCTGCTGGTGTGGGTGTTCAATACTTACGGGCCGGGGCTGTTCCAGGTCCCGATCCCGGCGATGCTGGTGGTGCCGGCGCTGTTGCTGGCTACCCTCACCGGGGTGCTGGCGGCGGCGGTGCCCGCGCGCCGGGCCGCCCGCCTGGACCCGGTGGTGGCGATACGTTATGTCTGAGGCAGACCATGAGGTGCTGCGCCTGGCGGCGCTGCGCAAATCCTACAATGTGGGCCGGCCCAACGAGGCCGAGGTGCTGCATGGCCTGGATCTGCGCATCGGCCGGCGGGACTTTGCCGCCCTGATCGGCCCCTCCGGCTCGGGCAAGAGCACCTTGCTGAATCTCATCGGCCTGCTCGATCGGCCCAGCAGTGGCGAGCTTTATCTGCTGGGTCGGCCCACCCGCGACATGGATGACGCCGCCCGCACCGCCTTGCGCGGTCACCGGATCGGTTTCGTGTTCCAGTTCCACCACCTGATCCAGGCCTTCAGCGCGCTGGACAATGTGCTCATGCCGCTGATGCTGGCCCGGGGCAAGCCGGACCGCGCCGCCCGTGACCGTGCCCGCGCGCTGCTGGCGGCCGTGGGGCTGGAGCAGTACGCCGATGTGAGGCCCGGTGAACTCTCCGGCGGCCAGCAACAGCGCATCGCCATCGCCCGGGCGCTGATCACCGAGCCCGCCCTGCTGCTGGCCGACGAGCCCACCGGCAACCTGGACACCCGAACCGCGGCCGAGGTGTTCGAGCTGTTCCGCCGCTTCAATCGCGAGCGCGATTGCGCGGTCCTGCTGGTGACCCACGACCCGCGTCTCTCCGCCACCTGCGATCGCACCATCAATCTGGTGGACGGGCGCATCGTGAGCGATGAGCCGCGTCCCTGACGATGCGCCCGCCGGCCCGCCCCGGGCCCTGCGCGGGCCGGCGCTTCAGGGGGTACAATATGCCGCCCCGGCCACGCCGGGGAACGTCTGGCTTTGAGGGAGGCGGAGCATGGCTCTGCAGGATGATCACGCACTGGTGCTGCTCTCCGGTGGGCAGGATTCGCTCACCTGTCTGGCCTGGGCGCTGGCGCGTTATGCCCACGTGGAGAGCATCGCGTTTCGCTACGGGCAGCGCCATGCCGTGGAGTTGGACTGCCGCGTGCGCGCGCTGAGCGCCTTGCGCCGGGGCTTCCCCGAGTGGGCGCCGCGCCTGGGGCAGGATCATCTGCTGGATGTCAGCGCCCTGGCCGAACTGGGCGAGACCGCCATGACCGAGGACGTAGCGATCCGCATGAACGACGATGGCTTGCCCAACACCTTCGTGCCCGGGCGCAATCTATTGTTCCTCACCTATGCCGCCGCACTGGCCTACAGGCGCGGCATCCGCCACATCGTCACCGGCGTGTGCGAGACCGATTTCTCCGGCTACCCCGATTGTCGCGACGACACCATCAAGGCGCTGCAGGTGGCGCTGAACCTCGGCACGGACCGCCGCTTCGTGCTGCACACCCCGCTTATGTGGCGTGACAAGGCCGACACCTGGCGGCTGGCCGAAAGCCTTGGCGGCGAGGCGCTGGTGGATCTGATCCGCGAGGAAAGCCACAGCTGTTATCTGGGTGATCGCAGCCGGCACCACGCCTGGGGTTACGGCTGCGGCGAGTGCCCGGCCTGCGAGTTGCGCGCCGGCGGCTGGGCGCGCTATCGCGAGGGCGCGACATGAGCTACAGCGTCAAGGAAATCTTCCACACCCTGCAGGGCGAGGGTGCCCAGGCCGGGCGCGCGGCGGTGTTCTGCCGCTTTGCCGGCTGCAATCTCTGGTCCGGCCTGGAGCGGGACCGGGCCGGCGCCCAGTGCCGGTTCTGCGATACGGATTTCATCGGCACAGACGGCCCGGGGGGCGGCAAGTTCGCCGACGCGGATGCCCTGGCCGCCGCTATCGAGGCCTGCTGGCAGGGCGGGGAGGCGCATCGCTACGTGGTCTGCACCGGCGGCGAGCCCCTGCTGCAACTGGACGCGGCCCTGATCGATGCCCTGCACGCCCGCGGTTTCGAGATCGCCGTGGAGACCAACGGCACCCTGGAGCCGCCGCCGGGGCTGGACTGGGTCTGTGTCAGCCCCAAGGCCGGCAACCCGCTGCGGCTTACCCGGGGTGACGAGCTGAAGCTGGTCTATCCGCAGCCTGGCCTGGAGCCCGCGCAGCTGGAGCAGCTCGATTTCCGGCACTTCTTCCTCCAACCCATGGACGGCGCGCAGGCCGAGGCCAACACCCGCGCCACCCTGGACTACTGCATGCGCCACCCACGCTGGCGGCTGAGCGTGCAGACCCACAAATACCTGGGCTTCGCATGAGCGATCACGAACAACTGCTGCATTTGGCCAGTGCCCCCTTCGAGGCCGCCCGCCGGGTGCGGATCCTCCCCCCCGAGCACCCCTCGCGGCGGCTCCACGGCCACAGCTTCCTGGCCAAGCTGCGCCTGCCCGCCGTACCCGGCCAGGCCCTGCGCGGCGATGAGCCCGAAGCGCTGCAGGCGCGGCTGCGCGCGGCGGTGGCGGCGCTGGATTATCGCGATTTGAACGAGCTGCTGGAGGTGCCCACCGACGAGAACCTCGCCCGCTGGCTGCGGGCCCGCCTGGACGCCCCCGAAGGGGCGGTCCTCGGCGTGCAGAGCACCCGCGAGCAGGGGGTGGATCTGGACCGGCGGGAGCGCGCCCATGTCTGGCGACGCTTTCGCTTCGAGGCCGCCCACCAGCTGCCCCATGTGCCCGCAGGCCATCAGTGCGGACGCATGCACGGCCACGGCTTCGAGGTGATCCTGCATGCCGCGGTGGACATGCCCGATGAGGAGCTGGGGGTGGATTACGACCTGCTGGGCGAGCTGTGGGCGCCGCTGCAGGCGCGGCTGCACTTGCGCTGCCTCAACGATATTCCGGGGCTGGAGAACCCCACCAGCGAGGTGCTGGCGGGCTGGATCTGGCGTGAGCTCAAGCCGCGCTTCGCGGCGCTCTCCTGGGTGAGTGTCTACGAAACCGCCACCGCCGGCTGCCATTTCGATGGCAGGCGTTACAGCATCTGGAAGGAGCAGCGTTTCGAGTCGGCCCTGCGGTTGACACGCGTGGCCGAGGGCGATCCGCGCCGGGCCCTGCACGGGCACAGTTATTTGCTGCGCCTGCATCTGAGCGCGCCGCTGGATGCGGTGCTGGGCTGGACGGTGGATTACGGCGAGGTGAAGGCGCTGTTCAAGCCGTTCTACGCGCAGCTGGATCACCACACGGTGTCGGATCTGCCGGGGATCGGCGAGGAGGGCTCGGCGGGGATCGCGCGCTGGGTGCGCCAGGAGCTCTCGCCCAGCTTGCCCCAGCTGGACCGGGTGGATGTGTTCGAGCAGCCGGGCTGTGGGGTGGCGCTGGCCTGGGGGGCGGAGCGCAGCCCGATTCTGCCGGTGTAAGGGGCTGCTTGCCGGAGCCGGTTCAGGATTTCATGGGTGCCGCGTGACCCATGTTCACCGGCACAGCGCCTCGCAAGGCACCCCGTCCCCATCCCCGTCCAGCCGGCTCAGGCCGCATTGGCGCAGATGAAAGCGCGCCTCTTCGCAACTGCTCATCTCCCGGCACCAGGTTTTCTCCCCACAGCCCGCGGGGGCGTTCGCCGCCGGCGGGCGGGGGCGGCGGCGCTGGGCGCGCCAGTCCCAGGGCGGTGTGCGTTGGGCTTCGGGCAGCGCCCACAGCCCGCGGCGCGCGCCGCGGGCCTGTTGCTCCAGTTGCAGCAAGCTGGGGTCGTCGTTGTAGCGGCGGTACACCCAGGCCGCGCCACGCCGGACCATCTCGGCGTTCACATCCAGCCCGTCCCGGGCGCGGTAGAGGCGCCCCACCAACCGGCCGTAGCGGTCCACATCGCTCACCAGCACTTGCACCGGCTCCTGAAATACCAGCTCCGCCAGGGCCTGGCGGGCGCGGCTGCCGTAAGGCTGGGCGCGCTCCGGGGTGTCTATGCTCGCCAGGCGCACCTTCAGCCGCTGGCGCTCGGCGGTGAGCACGGTGACGGTGTCGCCGTCGGCGAGGGCCACCACGGTGCCGTGACGGTAGTCGGCGGCCGTTACCTGGCCAGCGCTCAGCAGGAGCAGTAGCAGCAAGACGAGGCAATGACGGAAGGGCTGGCGCATGGCGTAACTGTAACGCAGTCGTAACAGGGCGGGAATCCGCCTGGAGCGGCTCGCGGCCTTGGGGAGCGTTGGTTTTGAGGAGCCTGGGGAGTGCGCAGCGCGATGGGCAGCCCGGCCTACGCGGCGGGCTGAGACAAATTGAGACAAATTGAGACTGACATCACGCTTTTCCATCGCCGACACTGCCCGGTCAGCTCAGATAACCGCGCAGTACGGACGCCGCGACACTGGTTCGGCACGGATGCCTTCACCGTTGACGGAATGTGGGTGTCATGCCGAAGTTTACAGTACCGACCTTTTTCTCGCGCGTCGTATCCGCGCCGGCCTGTGTCTTGTTGGCATGCACCCTGCTGCCTGCCGCCGCGGCGGCTGAGACGGGTCGGGTGGAAAAGGCGATCCCGATGGAGGCGCATCAAGGCTATTTCCGCGAGGAGTGCCTGGAACTGGCCGCCGGGCAGGGATTGGATTACCGCTTCGAGACGCCCCACCGCGTGGATTTCAACCTCCATTACCATCCGCCGCAAGGGGGGATGGAGTACGCCGACCGTGGTGTGATCAGCGGCGTCCATCGCGGCCAGCTGGCCGCGGTACAGGAGGCGGGCGTGTACTGCTTCATGTGGACCAATACCGCCGCCGCCGAGGCCGCCTACCGCCTTGAACTCGATTATCGCCGGCTGACCGACTGAGTCGCCCCGCCGGCAACACATTGGATCTCATGAAGCACCACGTCCGTTCCGGGGGAAGCGCCATGCGCATCACAAGACACCGTTATTTCCTGACCATGCTGTTGCTCGCGGGCTTCGCCCTGGCCGCGCCTGGCGTAACCGAGGCCAGCCATTTCCGTGGTGGGCTGATCAGCTGGCAGCCGGTCGACCTGGACGGTGACGGCCAGCGCAATGACGTGGTGGTCACGGTGAAGACCGCCTGGCGACTGAACGCCGAGAACAGCGTGACCACGCTGGCCTCTAGCAACGGTGACGGCGCCGCCGCGCCCAGCTTCACCCAGTTGAGCGAAAGCACGTTCGATATCGGCGGCAAGTACACCCTGCAGACGACCCGCCTGGAGGCCCGGGATCTGGATCCCACGGTGGATTACCTGGTCTTTTATTCCAGCTGTTGTCGTATAGGGAATCTGGAGAACAACGCCAACGGCAGCTTCAAGATCCAGACGATCATCGCCCTGAACAACGGCAACCGGGCGCCGCAGATCGAGATGCCCATCATCGTCGATGTGCCGCAAAAGGACGCCGACGGCAATACGCTGGCGAACTGGACCTATCAGGTCAACGCCACCGACCCTGATGCCGACCGGGTGGCATACCGTCTGGCCAATGCTGACGAAATGGGTGGCGGCAGCAATCCGGCCGGGGTGGCGATCGACAGCAGCACCGGTCTGATCACCTGGACGGGCTCGGGCAGCGCGTCCGCGGGCCTGTACAGCGCCGGTTTCGTCGTCGAGGACCTGGCCGGCGACGGCTCGGTGCGTTCCAAGACCCACGTGGATCTGATCTTCAACCTGGTGGATGCGCAGGCCAGCAGCTACACGCTGGATCCGCGCGTGCCCAGCACCGGCAACGTGGTGGTACAGAAGGGCGACAGCTTCGAGTTCGACATCAGCGGCGCGGCCATAGACACCATCAGCCTGGGCGACATCCAGGGCGCGCTGACCGAGCCGTCCGAGAACCGTTACCGCTTCGAGCCGGGCGAGTTCGGCACCGGCCTGGAGCCCGGCACTTACCCCATCACCTTCGACATCCAGGAGGCCGGCAAGGCGAGCAGCTACGCCACGATCAATTTCATCGTGCCCGACCCCGATGCGCCGCAGGTGCAGAATCTCAACGGCGATCAAGCCTTCTTCAACCTCGCCGACGGCAACCCCGTCGCCGTCGACGTGGGCGCCAATGCACTGCTCAGCGATCCGCCGGACAACCTCGACCTGAACGGCGGTTACCTCAAGCTGAACATGAGCTCCGGTGAGGCGAAGGACCAGCTGAGCATCAGCGACCAGGGCAACGGCCCGGGTCAGGTGGGCGTCGCCGGCAACACGGTCAGCTACGGCGGCCAGGCCATCGGCAGCATCGACGCTACCGAGAACGGCAACGGCGCGGCGCTGCGGGTCGCCTTCAATACCGCGGATGCCACCATTCCCGCCGTACAGGCGATGCTGCGGGCGCTCCGCTACGGGCACAGCGACGGCACCGCCGCCCCCCAGGGCGAGCGCCCCATGGCGCTGTACCTGGAAGACGCCGACGGCAAGAGCAATGCCCTGAACCTGTCGGTGCTGCTGGACCGCGACAGCGACGGCGACGGCATCCCCGACAGCATCGAAGGCACCGGCGACGCCGACGGTGACGGTATCCCCAATCACCTGGATCTGGACAGTGACGGTGACGGCATCCCCGATGCCGAGGAGGGGTATGAGGATATTGACTTCGACGGCATCCCCAACTTCCTGGATCTGGACAGTGACGGCGACGGCGTGCCTGATTCGCAAGAGCGGGACACCGAGGGCACCGACCCCTACGACGCCGGTGATTTCGTGGACAGCGACGGCGACGGCGTGCCGGACTACGTGGAGAACGCCGACGGCACCGACCCCAACGATGCCGCTGACTACCGCGACAGCGACGGCGACGGTGTGCCCGATTATGTGGAAACCCGTGCCGGCACCGACCCGAATGATGCCGCCAGCTATACGGATGGCGATGGCGACCAGGTGCCCGATTACGTGGAGACCCACCTGGATGGCACCGACCCCGGTGATGGTGCCGACTACAAGGACAGTGACGGCGACGGCGTGCCGGATCGCGTGGAACTGATCGCCGGCACCGACCCGGGCGACCCGGCGGATTATCCCGACAGCGATGGCGATGGTGTGCCGGATTACGTGGAGACGTTCCGTGACGCCACCGATCCGAATGATGCCGGCAGCGCCAAGGACAGCGACGGCGACGGCGTGCCGGACTACGTGGAGACCGAGCTGGACGGCACCGACCCGGCCGATGACCGCAGCTATGCCGACAGTGACGGCGACGGCGTCCCGGATTTTGTGGAAGTGCACGTCGACGGCACCGACCCCCACGATGGCGGCGATTTCCGCGACAGCGACGGCGACGGCGTGCCCGATCATGTGGAGCGGCTCGAAGGCACCGATCCCCACGACGGCAGCGATTTCCCCTTCATCGAGGCCAGCGAGAACGCCACCGGGCTCTACACCCGGGTAAGCCTGGATCGTCTGGTCGCGCTGGGTCTGATCGGTGAGGCGGACCGTGCCGCCTGTTGCGGCGATTACCCCAGCAGCGGCGGTGATCCGCTGTTCCCGCCGGGCCGCAACGTGCTCACCTGGGCCGGCGACGGGCGCAATGTGCTCAAGCTGAACCCGCTGGTGTCCCTGGGCAAGGATCAGGTGCTCACCGAGGGTCAGAGCGGCAGCTTCAGCATCTACCTCAACGGCGAGGCCCCCAGCTATCCGCTGACGGTGAATTACACCGTAGGCGGCACGGCCGACGGCGCGGACCACGATCTGACGGACGGCAGCGTGAGCTTCGCCGCCGGCGAGCGGGTCAAGACGGTGACCTACAACATCACCGATGACGGCGTCAGCGAGGGCGAGGAGACCATTGTCATCCGCCTGGACGACGCGTTGAATCTGGGCGCCAAGGCCAGTCACACCATCCGCATTACCGAGGCCAATGTGCCGCCTGACGTCACACTGAGCGCGGAGCAGGGCGGCGACACTCGCCAGCTGGTAGGCAACCACGACGGCTTGGTGGTGATCCGCGCCACCGTCAACGACCCCAATAGCGGCGATACGCACCGTTACGACTGGAGCGGCGGCTCGTCACTGCTGGTCGACACCGACGGCGATGCGGAAACCTTCACCCTCGATCCCTCCGCCCTCGCCGCGGGCACCTACAAGGTGCGGGTGACGGTGACCGATGACGGCGTACCGGCGGCGTCCCGCTCCGCCAGCCTGATACTGCGGGTCGTGCAGTCGCTGCCGGTGCTGGATGGCGCCAAAGACAGTGACGGCGACGGCATCGACGATGCCACCGAAGGGCTGGGGGATAGCGACGGCGACGGCATTCCGGACTACCTGGACGCCATCGACGATAGCCATGTGTTGCCCGAGCGGCTGGCGAACCAGCAGTCCTTCCTGGTGGAATGCGCGCCCAGTGCCCGCTGTCGCCTGGGCGAGAACGCCCTGCGAGGTGGCCACGGTGGCGCTCAGATCAGCAGTGAGGAGCTGAGCACGCTGCCGGGCCTGAGGAAAGACCCGGACTATGTCAACGTCGGCGGCACCTTCGACTTCGAGGCCGATGTGCCCACCGTGGGCGCCAGTCTGCAGGTCGTCATCCCGCAGCGCGCTCCGGTGCCGCGTCAGGCGGTCTACCGCAAGTTCCGCAACGGCGGCTGGGGCGACTTCGTCAGCGATGCGCGCAACCGGCTGTACTCCGCCCCGGGTGTGCGCGGTTACTGCCCGCCCCCGGGCGACGCGGCCTGGCAGCCGGGCCTGAGCGCCGGTCACTGGTGCGTGCAGCTGCTGATCGAGGACGGGGGCCCCAATGATGCCGATGGCATCGCCGACGGGGTGGTGGTCGATCCGGGCGGCGTCGGCCAGGCCGCCGATGTGGCGTACAACACCTCCGGCGGCGGTGGGGGCGGTGGCGCCTTGGGCCTGCCCATGCTGCTCCTGTTGCTGGGCGCCGTCCTGGCCCGCTTGCGCGGCGGGCTGCGGCTGCTCGGCGCCCTGGCCCTGATGCTGCTGCTGGCCAGCGGCCCGGCCCGGGCCACGCAGTGGCCCGAGGGGCTGTACCTGACCGGCGCCCTGGGGCATGCCAGCACTGATGTCGGTCGCGCGGATATGCAAAGTCGCTTTGCCGGCGAGGGGATCAGCGCCCAGGTGGAGGACGTGGACGGCGACCGACTCGGCTGGAGCCTGGGGCTGGGCTATGCCCTCGATGATCGCTGGGCGGTGGAGGCCGCTTATCTGGATCTGGGTGAGGTGGAGCTGGATTTCCGCGCACCCAGCACCGACGTGGATCTCGCGGAGGTACATCCGGAATCCGGCCACGGTCTGGCCGTCTCTGGGCTCTTTCGCCATGGGTTGGGCCGCGGGTTCGGGCTGCGGGCGCGGCTGGGTGTGTTCGCGTGGCAGCAGGACTACGACACCGATCGGCGCAATGTGGGCCGGGTGGATGACGACCAGGCCAGCGGCGTCAGCGTCTATGGCGGTCTGGGGCTGGATTACCGGCTCAACGCGGCCTGGCGTCTCAGCGGGGAGTGGCAGCGTTTTGGGTTCGAGCGCGAAGATACCGATTTCTTCGTGCTGGGGCTGGAGTGGCGACCCGCGCGCTGAGCGCCCCCGAACCGGGGCGGCCCCGGGGTCCGGCGACTTCGCCTTCGGCCCCATGGCTCCGGCGCACTAGAGGCATGGCTCCGGCGGGGCAGCGCGGCCGCGCTGCCCTGTAGGGGCTATCGTGCAGCAGGATGATGCTCCTTCGATAGCCGATTCAGAGGCTGCGCAGCCAGTGGAAGCCCCAGCCGAGCACGGCGCCGTAGACCAGGTGTGCCAGCAGGGTCATTATTGGCACCGCGAGCCCGAAGCCCAGCCCGAACAGCCCCGAACCGGCCAGCGGCATGACCACGATCATCAGCAGCAACCAGGCCAGGGTGCCGAACAACAGCCCCTGGCGCAGGCCGCTGTGACGGGGCGCGACGCCGCGGCTCCACAGGGCGAACAGCACGCCCCAAAGCACCACACCGACGAAGAAATGCATCACCCAGCCGCTGAACCGCCGGTCCGGGGTGCCCAGCAGCTCGTTGGCGGCCAGGTTGAGGATCTCGATGGGCTGAAACTCCGTCATGATGCCCATGGACAATCGAAAGACCATCAGCAGGGACAGCACCACGGTGGCGGTCAGCCCCGCCAGTACGCCTCTTCCCAGATCTGCGAGCATAGCCGCCCTCCTGTGCTTGGTGTGGCCGCGGGCGTTGTCGCCTTCAGTCATCCTAGGATATGGAGTCTGCGACCAGACGTGCAACGCGTGGGCCGCGGCGAGTGGAAACGCCGCGGCCCACGCCCCCTACGGCCCCTGATCCGTGTCTTCCCGGCAGGTTTCGCGCCTTGCCGCTTCCAGCAAGGCCACCGCCGCTCGCCACAGTGAAAAGGCGTCGGCCAGGCCGGGCTGAACGTCCACATGGCCGATACCCGAGACCACGAACAGGCGCGCCCGCCCGGGGGCCGCGGCCGCGGCCAGGGCCACGCTGTGCGAGGGCGGGATCACCGGGTCGTCTTCGCCGTGGATCAGTACCAGGCAGGCCTGGAGCGTGGACAGGTCCCGATGCGCCAGGTCCAGGGCACGGATCTCGCGTTGAAGCACCGCCGGCAGTCCCGCGATGAGCGGGGCCACTCGCTCCGGGTCGCGATTGTTCACCAGCGCCAGGACGCGCTGGCCCGCCGGCGTCAGTTGGGCGCGCAGATCGCTGATGTCCGCCCACCTGGCCGTGAGTTTGCGCCGGGCGATGCGTCGCAGCAGTTCCGCGTCCTCGTCGCGGGGGAGCTGCGCGGCATGGCTGGCCAGGATCAGCCAACGGCCCAGTTCATTGGGCGCGCCCGCCGCAGCGCCGAGCGCGTCATGCCCGGTCGTGGCGAAGCGGATGACTTCCACCAGATCATGGTAGCCGCCGATGGCGAGGATGAATTCCGCCTCCGCCCCCTCGGCCATGGCCGCCAGCATGGCGGGCCCCACCGAATAGCTGATGGCGGCCAGGCCCTGCCGGAGTTCGCTGTGCTCGGCAAGGAAGGCCAGGCTGGCGGTGATCGCGTCGACGTCTTCACGGCTGACGGAGAACCGCGTCAGCCCCGGGATCTGGGGGACAAGCACCTGGAAACGGGCCTGGGCGAGCTGGCCGGCGAAGCGGCGCAGTTGCGGGTCCGATTTGCCGTGCCTGGTGAAGCCGTGCACCAGGACAAGTGCGGCGCGTGCTTCACCCGCGGCCGGGTACAGATCCGCTCGGTAGCGCCGCGCCTCGCCGGGGTAGCTGACTTCCCGCGCGGGCGTGGGCAGGGCTTCGGGCGGCGCATCCGCCATGGCCGCCACCAGCCGGGCCGCGCTCCCCCAGCGTTCAAGGTGGCCGCAACCCGCCAGGGTGGCGCACAGCAGCATGAGCCCGGCGGCGCGGGCCCCTCGAGACGCGGAGCTTTTCGGCATGGATACAGGCTTGGGGCACGGTGGCCATGGGATCAATGGCCCGGGGGGCGGTTTCGCTCACAGGCAGGGGCTGGCGAAGGGCAGGGCGAAGAGCGTCCAGGTCACCGCGACCAGGGCGATTACCGTGGCGCTCGCCCCCGCCAGTGGAATGATGCCGCTGCCCCGGCGCAGCGCCAATAGCAGCGCGAGCAGCGCCAGCACGGCGCCGACGGTGCCCAGCCACAGGCCGAGGCGGATCGGGTCCATCACGACCCAGTGCAGCGTGTTCCAGGCTCGCGCGCAGCCCACGGAAAGAAACACGTAGCTGCCCAGGAAATGCCCGCTCCAGATCAGCAGCGGTGCGAGCAGGGCGGTGAGCAGGTTCTGGCCGGCGGTTCCGGGCATCTCAGGCAAGCCCGGGCAGGATCAGCGCCGGCAGGAGCAGGAACAGCCCCTGGGCCACGGTGTAGTGCCAGAGCAGCGCCAGCACGCCCAGCTCGCTGGCCAGGGCCGCATCCGCGGCGCGCGTGGAAAGATACACCGCGGCGGCCAGACTGGCCGCCATGAACAGCGACTGCATGCCCAGCATCGCGGTGAGGGTGGCGTCGTAGGCGTGGCGCGTGGCCTCCAGGCCGCCGACGCTCCACGCCGCCCAGGCGAGCGCCGCGCCCAGCACCAGCAGCAGTGCGCCGGAGGCCAGATACGCCCGGTGCCGGCGCAGGGCGACTTCGCCTCGGCGAGCCGCCTGCAGCACAGCGCTCGATAGCAGCATGGCCAGCAGCGCGGCCAGGCCGAGCTCGCTGTGCAGGGTCGGCAGGTTCGCCGGTGGCCACTGCGGCGTGGCCGTCCAGTAGAACAGATAGCCGAACAGCAGGGCGCTGGCGGTGGTGGCGGCGGCGGCCAGCGCGAACAAGGTGCCCCACCAGCCCGGCCGGCGCGGACACAGGCTCTGCAGGGGCAGCTGCCGAGCCTCGCTCAGGGCATGTCGGCCGGGCGCGATGCGATGGCGTCGGGCCCAGTCGCAGGCGGTCGCCAGCACGGCGAGCAGGGCCGCGGCGGTGAGCCAGTACAGACCGGCCAGCATGCCGATGAACACCAGCGCGGTCAGTGCCGCCAGCAGCAGCGGCGCCCAGGTATTGCCGGGCAGGACGATGAGTTGGCGGGGCTGGGCATAGAGCACGCTGGTGCCGAGTATTTCGCGCCGCCCCGGGTTGTCATGGCCCAGGTAGTGCGCGCCGGCGGCCTGCTCGGTACCCAGCGCCGGATTGCGCCACAGGGGGTTGCGCCCCCGGACGTGGGGGATGGAGGCGAAGTTGTAGGCCGGTGGCGGCAGGGGCATGGCCCATTCCAGCGTGTCGGCCTGCCAGGGGTTGCGCCGGCTGGGCCGGCCATGGACGAGGTGCAGCAGGACATCGACGAAGAAGGCGGCGGTGCCGATGGCGAGCAGAAAGCCGCCCACCGAGGAGAGCAGGTTCAGACCGTCCCAGCCCAGCCCGGGTGAGTACAGATAAATGCGCCGTGGCATGCCCAGAAGACCGGTCAGGTGCATCATCAGGAAGGTGAGGTTGAAGCCGATGAACATCAGATAAAAGCCCACCCGGCCCAGCCGCGCCGACGGGCGCCGGCCGCTGAAATGGGGCAACCAGTAGTAGATGCCCCCGATCAGCGGGAACACCAGCCCGCCGATGAGCACATAGTGGAGATGGGCCACCACGAAGTGCGTGTCATGGACCTGCAGGTCAAAGGGCACCAGCGCCACCATCACCCCGGTCAGCCCCCCCAGCACGAAAATGAAGAAGAAGCCGTAGACATAGAGCATGGGCACGCTATGGCGCGGGCGGGAACGCCAGAGGGTGGCGATCCAGGTGAACACCTGCATGCCGGTGGGAATGGTGATCGCCATGCTGGCCGCGGAGAAGAAGCTCAGGGCCAGGTAGGGGATGCCGACCGCATACATGTGGTGCACCCAGAGCCCGAAGCTGAGAAAGCCCGTGGCCACCAGGGCCACCACCACCGCGGTGTAGCTGGCCAGCGGGCGCCGGGCGAACACGGGGATCAGGGTGGACAGGATGCCGGCGGCGGGCAGGAAGATGATGTACACCTCCGGGTGGCCGAACAGCCAGAACAGATGCTGCCAGAGCAGCGGATCGCCGCCCCCGGCGGGCGAGAAGAAGGGCAGGCCGAAGGCGCGCTCGAGCTCCAGCAGCACGCTGCCCAGGATCAGCGGCGGAAAGCCGAACAGGATCATCGTGCTCACCACCAGCATGGCCCAGACGAACACCGGCATGTCCTGCAGGCGCATGCCCGGTGCGCGGGTGATGAGTATGCTGCTGATCAGTTCGACGGCGCCACAGATCGCCGAGACCTCTGCCAGGGTCACCCCCATCAGCCAGAAATCCGCCCCCTTGCCCGGTGCGTAATCGGGCCCGCTGAGCGGGGTGTACATGAACCAGCCGCCATCCGGCGCCGCCCCGAACAGCAGGCTGCTGTAGAGCAGCAGGCCGCCGCCCAGGTAGCACCAGTAGCCGTAGGCGCTGAGGCGGGGAAACACCAGGTCGCGGCTGCCGATCATCTTCGGCACCAGGTACATGGCGAGCCCCTCCGCCGCCGGCACGGCGAACAGGAACATCATGGTGGTGCCGTGCAGGGTGAACAGCTGGTTGTAGGTGTCCCGGTCGACGAAGTCGTTGTCGGGCAGCGCAAGCTGGGTGCGGATCAGCATGGCCAGCAGGCCGCTCACGGCGAAGAAGCAGAAGCCGGTGATCAGAAAGCGCCGGCCGACATTGCTGTGGTTCACCACCGTGAGCTGGGCCAGCCCCGGCGGGCAGCCCCAGACAGCCTGCAGCTGGCGGTGCAGTCGCTGGTTCATTCCAGGCCCTGCAGATAGCTGGCGATGGCGCGCAGCCGCTGGCCGGACGCCGGCGCCACGGTTTCCTCGGCGAGCCAGTCCGGCGCCTGGTGGGCGCGGCGAATCCAGTCGGCCATGCCCTCGGCCGCCCCCAGGCCACCGGCCGCTTCCGGCGTGTGTGCCCGGCGCAGTCGCCAGCGACTGGCCACATGGGTGAGGTCCGGCCCCGCGCTGCCCCATGCCCCGGTGCCGCGGATGCGATGACAGGCCCCACAGCCGGCTTGCTCGAAGGCGCGCCGGCCGCGCCGGGCCAGCGCCGTGGTGGGCTCGGCGGCCGGGCGCGCCTGGGCCTGGAGCCAGGCATCGAATTCCGTCCTGGGCTGGGCCACCACCACGAAGCTCATGCGCGCGTGCTCGGCGCCGCAGAATTCGGCGCACTGCCCGCGAAAGACGCCGGCTTGATCCGCGCGCAGCTGGATGTGGGTGGCGCGGCCGGGGATCAGGTCCCGCTTGCCGGCCAAGCGTGGCACCCAGAAGCTGTGGATGACATCGCCGCTGGCCAGTGTCAGGTCCACCGTTTCGCCCACCGGCAGGTGCAGCACGCCGGCGCTGTGCAGGCCGCCATGCTGCGGGTAGCTGAACCGCCACCAGAAGCTCTGGGCGCTGACCCGTATCTGCAGCCCCGCGGCCCGCGCCTCCACCGACGGCGCCCCCAGGCTATGGCCGTAGATCTGCAGCGCGCTCAAGCTGACGATGGGCAGCGCCACGCCGCCGCCGACGATGAGCAGCAGGCGGGGGGCGGGGCGCTCATGGCGCGGCAGCCTCGCGGCCAGCAGGGCCAGCAGCATGACCAGCCCGAGTACCGCCACGGCGCCCCAGAGCATCAGCCACCACAGGCTCGCCGCCGCCTCGGCCTGGGGGCCGGCGGGCTGCAGGGCCGACTGCGTGCCCTTGCAGCCGGTCAGGGCCAGTGCCGCAAGCACCGGGCCGATGCAAGCGCCGCGTGCGATGCGGGGGGAGGGCGCGCGGAGCCTGGCGGGTGTTTGGTCCATGACGATTCCCGGGGGGGTGCTCAGACCCAGCCCGCGCCGCGCATGTAGGGGGGGAAGACCTGAACGTGGAAGGCCAGTGCCCGGCCGGCCGCGGCGTTCTCGGCCGCGACGCGCAGGGCGGCACGTTCCGCCTCGGAGGTGGCGCCTCCCCAGACGTGCACCTGCTCGCCGTCGACGATGACGTTCAGCGCATGGGTAAGGCCGGGTACCTGACGCAGGCTGTTCATTACCCGGTCCCGCAGTTCCCGCTCGTCGCCGGGCGGCTCCGGCTGGTGGCGTTCCCGCGTCGCCAGCACCTGAACCAGGTTCGCGCGGCTCACGATGCCCACGGGGCGCCCTTCGCGCAGCACCGGCACCCGTTTGATGCGGTGGCCTTCGAGCAGATCGGCGATGTCGCCCAGGGGCGTTTCCTCGTCCACCGCGATCACCTCTTTGCTCATCAGGTCCCGGGCGGTCCGGCCATGAGCGCGCAGGTAATCGCGCAGGCTTGCCTGGTCGGTCTCGAACAGTCCCAGCCACCAACTGCGCCGGGGCTCCGTGCCCAGCTCCGCCCGGCGCAACAGATCGCCCTCGCTGACCATGCCCGTGACATGCCCCGTCGCATCCAGCACCGGTACGGCGCTGATGCCGTGCGTCAGCAGGCAGCGAGCTATGTCGTCGATGGGCGTGTCGAGGTTCACGGTGATCACCGGGGCGCTCATGATATCCGCTGCCTTCATCCCAGCCTCCGTTGTTGCCTGTCGGCTCTGTCATAACCGGGAATGTGGGTGCTCGGAGAAAGACATACACCGTCACCCCGACGCCGCTTGTCCTGGGGCTCGAGCGTTCCCAAAGCAGATGGAGGGGCGGAGGCGGCAACTCAAGCGAGCGGGGTGAGCATGGCGACTTTCAGGCCGGGCGGCGGAGCCAAAAGCCAGATCACCGTCTTCGGCCACCCTGTGCACCCCATGTTCATCCCCTTCCCGATCGCCTTTCTCAGCGGCGTCGTGGTCACCGATGCGGCGTATCTGTATCTCGCCGACCCGTTCTGGGCCCGGATGAGCTTCTGGTTGCTGACGGGCGGCGTGGGCATGGGCGCCCTGGCGGCGCTGACGGGCTTGTCGGATTTCACCCGGGTACGGGTCATCCGCCATCACCTGAGCGGTTGGAGCCATATGCTCAGCGCGGTGGTGATGCTGTCATTCGCCACGGTCAATCTGCTGCAGCGGCGCGTGGATCCGGACACGGCGGTGTGGCCCTGGGGCTTTTTCCTGTCCGTGGTCACCGCGCTCATGCTCGCGGTGGCGGGCTGGCTGGGCGGCAAGATGGTGTTCGAGCACAATCTCGGCCCCGGAGAACCGTTGATGGACGCGCCGGACATTCCCGACAGCGAAGGCGTTCAGGGTGGCGAACCGCCGGAGGAGGGCTGAGCCCCGCTCAGAGGGGTTTGCTCAGCACCAGGTACAGGATCGGCAAGGCGAGCATCGGCGGCAGCAGGCTCAGGCTCCAATAGTGCAGCGGTGCATGTACGATGTTGTCGCGCAGCTGCGCGGCAAGTCGGCCGATGTAAAGGTGGCACCAGGCGAGCGTGGTCACGAAGCCAAGCTTCAGCGCCAGCCAGCCGCCCTCGAAGCCGCGCGCGTAAGCCAGCCAGATCCCCGTCAGTACCGCCAGCACGGCGCAGCCGCTCGCCCCCCAGGCATACAGATGCAAGACACTTTGGATCAGGGGCTGGTCCTGCTCGCCCGGCCCGCGGCGGTGCTCGGCACACAGGGCCGGCACCAGGCTGAGGGTGCCCAGCCAGAGACAGATGAAGAGGATGTGCAGCACTACGGCCCAGGGCACCTGATCAGGCCCACTCATGCGTTACGCGTGCGTGCATCGGCGGCTGTCCGGTTTCTCTTCGCAGAGCGTATTCGTCTATGGCCGAAAGCGTGAGGGTTCAAGGCCGGGCGCTTTGAATCGCGCCCCGCGCCCGCACTGCTGAGGGCATGGATCTCGATGCCTGGTCGCACTACCTGTTGCCTTGGGAGTTCTCGCCCGCGTGGGCGCTCCTCAGCGCGGTGCCGGTGCTGCTCTACGCACGCGGTCTCGGCCGGCTGCGCCGGCGCGGCCAGGCGCCGCCCTGGTGGCGGACATGCCTTTTTCTCGCGGGCATGGTCGCGGTGTACGCGGTCACCCAGACCGGCTACGACTATCTCGCCCGGTATCTGTTCTTCGCGCACCGGGCGCAGCATCTGGTGTTGCACCACGCCGCCCCTTTCCTGATCGCCTTGAGCGCCCCCTGGGCGGCGCTGCTTGCCGGCCTGCCCCGGCGCGCCCGTGCGCTGCCCGGCGCGGAGCCCGGCCGGGTACTGCTGGGGCGTGGCTACGCGGGCTTGCAAAGCCCGCCGGTGGCGGGGCTGCTGTTCGTGGGTCTGGTGTATCTGTGGCTGCTGCCCGAGCTGCATTTCGACGCCATGCTCAGCGCCCGGCTGTACGCGCTGATGAACCTGAGCATGTACCTGGACGGGCTGCTGTTCTGGCAGTTGGTGCTGGACCGGCGCGGCCCGCCGCGCCAGCGCTGCGGCTACGGCGCGCGGATGCTGCTGGTGCTGGCGGTGGCCCTGCCCCAGGTGCTGCTGGGGGTGTTCATGGTCGGTGCCGAGCGCGTTTGGTTCGAGGTGTACGAAGTGTGCGGGCGGGCCTGGCCGCTGGACCCACTGACCGATCAGCGCCTGGGCGGGCTGCTCACCTGGATACCCGCGGCGATGATGAGCATGCTGGGCGCGCTGGTGGTGCTGGTGCATCTGTTGCGCGATACCGCGCGGCGCGAACAGGTGCCCGAGCCATGAACGAGCGCCGCCGCCGCCGGGGGCTCTCGCGCTGCCTGCGGCTGGGCGTGCTGCTGTTCGCGCTGGCGGCGTGCGGTGGCCAGCCGCACTGGCACAGCCGGGACATCCGCGGACTGCTGCCCGATCTTCCGTCCGAACTCAGCCCCAGGATCGGGTCCGCGGAGGTGCGGCTGCTGTTCTTCGGCTACACCCATTGCCCGCATCTGTGCCCGGCCACCCTGGCGCGTCTGGACGCCGTGAGCGCCGCCCTCGGTCATCCGCCGGACTTGCGCATCGTCTTCATCAGCGTGGATCCGCGCCGTGATACCCGGCCCGTTCTCCGGGCGTTCCTGCAACGCTTCAGGGCGCCGGTCAGCGGTCTGCGTCCGGATCCGGCCACCCTGCGGGTGCTCAGCCGGCGCTACCGGGTCGGTTACGGCTACGGCGACGCGGACGATCGCGGCAATTACGCCGTCTCCCACCCCGCCGGCGTCTATGTGTTCGACCGCCAGGGTCGGGCGCGGCTGTTGATCCGGCCGTCCGACCGGCACGACGGGGTCGTGGCGGACCTGCGGCGCTTGCTGGCCGAGGGGGCGTGAGGGCAAGCCGCGGCGGAGCGCGGCTTATGCCACGCTCCGCCGCCCGGCACGACGGCCGCGTCCTGCTCAGTGCAATTGGTGGTCGCCGCTGATGGGCGTGGTGGTGCCGATGTAGCTGGTGGAGCCGACCACGTACAGGCGGTATTCCTTGGGGTAGCTATGGCCGGTGGCGTAGAGGCTGACCTCGGCCCGCAGCTCGGTGCCGGCGGCGACCTTGCCGAGCTGGATGAAGTCCACGTAGGAGGCGGTGTTGGCGGTGGCCAGCACCGTGCCCTGCTGGTCCTTGATGACCAGGTCGAAGTCGTCCAGCGTGTACATGGGCACCAGCACGACGGTGACGTACTGGTCGTCGTTGGAGGTGAACGTGTAGCTGTCCGTCTCCATGTACGGATAGGCGATGTAGCCCTCCACCATGAAGGACGTGTCGTTGTCGGTCGCCGTCTTGGCGTAGCTCTCGGTGTAGTTTTCGTAGAGCTCGTAGCTGCGCACGCCGTTGTTGTAGTCGACCGTCACGTTGCGCTGTATCTGGGTGCCGTCGGTGTATCGGCCATGGCTGTCGGTGCTGAAACCATGGGCGCCCACCGGGCCGAGCGGGCCCAACGGTCCCAGGGGGCCCAGGGGCCCCAGCGGACCGAGCACGGTCCACACGCCGCCGGCCTGCAGCTGCTTGCCGAAGTCGTTGATGCCGGGAAGGGTCTGGTCGTAAGCCGTGTCGCTGAGCGGCCCGTCGGGCCCCAGGGGGCCGGCGGCGCTGAGGGGGCCGCCCAGCTCGGTGAGATCCTCCGACCATTCGTTCCAGCTGGCGGCACCGCTGATCCAGTAGGAGACGTCCCAGGCGTTACTGCCGATCGGGCCCAGGCTGCCCAGGGGGCCGTAGGGGCCTATGGGGCCGTAGTAGCCCAGGGCACTGGAAGAGCCCAGGTACTGCTCCGCGTCCACCGGGTCGTTGACCGGCGGCGTTACGGAGTGCAGAGAGCCTTGCAGCTCGTGTATGGCATTGGAGGTGATCGCCCAGTCGGCGGCGACAGCCGGCAGGGTGGACAGGGACGCCAGCAGGCAGGCAAGGGTCAGGAGCATTTTTCTTGAGCGCATTGGGTACTACCTTGTGAATCATGACTCGGCTGTCATGTCGAAGGCTATCAACCGCTGTGCGCGCGGAGAAATCACTATTCACGATGTCCGGTATAAGCGGCCGTGATAACGGCCCATCGCGGCCTGTGGGTGTGGGGGCGGGGAATCGCCCGGTGCTTCCCTACAGCGCGGCGGAAAGCTCCTTCAGCAGTTCGCGCAGCCAGCGGTTGGCGGGGTTCTTGCTCTCTCTGACGTGCCAGTGCTGGCTCACCGGCACGCCCGGATGCTCGACCGGGCAAGGCAGCATGCGCAGCCCCGCCAGACGACAGACGCGGCGGGCGATACGCACGGGCAGCACGCCGATCAGGTCGGTTTCCGCGATGACGCCGATGATGGTCAGGTAGTTGGGCACGCGTAGCGCGATGTTGCGCCGCAGGCCTTGCTGGGACAGCACCTGGTCGACGGTGTCCTGGTTCTGGCGCGGGGTGAAGATCACCTGGGGGATCTCCTGGAATTGCTCCAGGGTGAGTTCCTCGCCGATTTCCGGGTGATCGTCTCTGACGACACAAATGAAGTCCTCGAAGACCAGCTGTTGGCGATAGCAGCCGCTCTGTAGCGCGGGAATATTGCCGATGGCCAGGTCCACCAGGCCCGATTCCAGGTCCACCGGCAGGGTTCGCTCCACCACGGGCACCGTGGAGAGGGTGATATGCGGGGCATGGGCCCGCAACCATCGCATCAATGGCGGCAGCAGCAGGAATTCGCTGTAGTCGCTCATGGCGAGGCAGAAGCTGTGGTCGGCGTTGGCGTAGTCGAAACCGCTGTTGTGACTGAGCGCGTCGAGTATGTCCTCCAGGGCCTGGCTTATCGGCTCCGCGAGCTCGTCGGCACGGGGGGTGGGTTCCATACCCTGGGCGGTCTTCACGAACAGCGGGTCGTCGAGTAACTGTCGGAGCCGGTTAAGCGCGCCGCTGACGGCTGGCTGCGTCATCCCCAGGCGGCGCGCCGCGCGGGTGATGTTCCGCTCGCGATGGATGGCATCGAAGATGCCGAGCAGGTTCAGGTCCACCGAGCGGATATTGTGCAGAGTGCGTTTGGCTTTCATGGGTCGCTTTCAGGGCGTTACAGGCTTGGGGGCGGCGCGGGTCTGGCGCCGATGATAGCCCAAGCCCCGTCCCCGATGGGGGTTCGCCTTCGATCCGCCAAATGCCCGCCGGCTTTCGCGCCCGCCCCGATCGATGAAGTAGGCGTGGGCCGGCGTTGGTGTAATGTGTGCGTACCATCGCTTTTGACGCAAACCAATGAGGCGGGTCCATGGACGTCGAACTTTCCCAGCCGGCTCACCAACTGCTGGCGCGGTTGCACCGGGGTGAGCTCAGTGCCTACGCGCTGACCCAGGCCTGTCTGGCGCGCATCGACGCGGAGAACCCGCGGCTGAACGCCGTCCCCGTGGTCCAGCGCGAGCGCGCCCTGAGCGCCGCCCGCGCCGCGGACCGCGCCTACGCCGAGGGCGGCCCCCGCGGCCCCCTGCACGGCCTGCCGATGACGGTGAAGGATTTCACCCGGGTGGCCGCTTGCCCCAGCAGCTACGGCTATCGGTTGCTCAAGCACTACCGGCCGCGCAAGGACTCGGCCGTGGTCGCCGCCCTCAAGGGCGCCGGCGCCATCATCCTGGGCCGCAGCAATGTGCCGGTCGGGGGCGTGGACTGGCAATGCCTGAGCGGTGCCCACGGTCGCACCCTCAACCCCCACGACACCGCGCGCACCTGCGGCGGCTCGTCGGGCGGCGCGGCGGCGGCGCTGGCGGCGGGGATGACGCCGCTGGAGATCGGCAGTGACCTGGCCGGCTCCATCCGCTACCCGGCGCACTGCTGCGGCGTGATGGGGCTGCGCCCCAGCGATGGGCTGGTCTCCAACGCCGGCATGATGCCGGGCGGCAAGGGGGCGTATCGCCACTCCCTGGTCAATGGGCCGATGGCCCGCTGCGTGGAGGACCTGGAGCTGGCGCTGCGGGTGATCGCCGAGCCCGGCAAGCTCCCCGCCGACACGCCGAAGGCCGAACCGGCGGCTTGGCGCATCGCCTGGGCCGATTCCTTCGGTTTCGTCGAGGCCGGTGCGGAAACTGCCGCCTTGCTGCGGGGGTTCGCGGCGGATCTGGCCCACGCGGGCCTGGCCGTGAATCAGGGCCTGCCGGCGGTGGAACTGGAGGCGCTTTTTCATCTGCACGCGCGGCTCATCGGCGCCGACGCGCTGCAGTTCCTGCCCGCGCCCCTGCGCGGCCTCCGGTCCCGGCGGCTGCTGCCGTTTTCACGCCTGGCGCCCCAGTGGGAACGGGTGGATCAGGACCTGGCCGGCAGTGTGCGGCGGGGGTTTCTGCAGGACGAGGGGGCGCTGGCCGCGGATCTGGCCTATCGAGAAGAGGCCATCGACGATTACGAGGGCTTCTTCGCGCAGCATGATTTCTGGGTCACGCCGGTCTCCCCGGCGGAGGCCCTGGCGCACCATCCCCAGGGCGCGCCCATCGAGTACGCGGGTCGGCGCTGGGAGTATCCGGTGTTCCTGAGCGGTTTCCTGAGCCCCAGCGCCGTGCTGGGCGGGCCGACGCTGGTGATGCCCCTGGGGCGCGCGCGCTCGGGGCTGCCCATCGGCGTGCAGATTCATGCCCGGCGAGGGGACGATCTGAAACTGCTGGCCTTCGGGCGATGGTTGCAGGCGAGCTCGGAGAAATCCTGGGCGCAGGTTTCGGCCGGTGATCGTGTGCTGGGGGTGGGCGCTGCACGACGAGGCTCGCCGTGATCGGCCGCCGGTCGCGACGCTTGTGGTTCAACGCCGACCACCCGGCGATCGCCGCCTGGCCGCTGTGGCTGCTGGGTGCGCTCGCCCTGGTCGTCGCCCTCGCCGGGAACGCCGCCACGGGCCTGCTGCGCTATGAGCGGGAACAGGTTCTGGCGGGCGAGTGGTGGCGTCTGCTGAGTGGCCAGCTGGTGCACCTGGGCCCGGTCCATCTGCTGTTGAACCTGGCGGGGCTGGGCCTGCTCGCCTGGCTGTTCGCCCCGGCCTTGCGAGCGGCGCAATGGTGGGGGCTGCTTGCCGGCAGCTGGCTGGGCATTGCCCTGGGGTTTGTCCTGCTGGAGCCGCAGCTTGCCTGGTATGTGGGGCTCTCCGGCGTGTTGCATGGTTTGCTGGCCGGCGGGGCGCTGATGGGTTCCGGCCTGCCGACGGGCCTTCGCCCGGTGCTGCTGCTCGGTATCCTGCTCAAGCTTGGCTGGGAGCAATGGGCGGGTGGCGCGCCGGCCACGGCCGGTCTGGTCGGTGGCCCGATCATCGTCAACGCGCATCTCTATGGGGCCTGCGGTGGTTTGCTGGCGGGGGTCGGCGCCACCTTGCCGGCGCTTCTCCGGCGGTATTCGCCGCCCCCACCGTAACCCTGGCATCCGGCCCGCTCGCCAAGGGAGGATGACCCGCATGGACTTGTGGACCCACCTGAGCCAGCGGCTCGCCGACGAGGCCCGGCAGCGGGTCGAGCCCCACGCCGAGCGGCGTGGCGGGGGCTGCATCAACGGCGCCGCCGTGCTGGGCCGCGCGCCGGTGCGTTACTTCGTCAAATACAATCGGGCCGCGCGCTTGTCGATGTTCGAGGCGGAGGCGGCGGGCCTGCGGGAGCTGGCCCGGGCGGCGCGGGTGCCGCGGCCGATCTGCAGCGGCGTGTTCGCCGACCAGGCCTATTTGCTGCTGGAGTACATCGATTTCGGCCCCGGGAGTACGGCCGCTTATCGCCGGCTCGGCGAGGCGCTGGCCCGTCTGCACAGCGTCGAGGGGCCGTATTACGGCTGGACGCGGGACAACACCATCGGCAGTACCCCGCAGCCAAATCCGCCCAGCGAGGACTGGTGGGGGTTCTTCGGCGAGCATCGGCTGGGTCATCAGTTGCGATTGGTTGCGCGCAACGGCTATGGCGGGGCCTGGCTGAAGGCGGGGGAGCGGCTCGCCGCGCGGCTGCACCGCTTGTTTCCCGGGCCCGCGCCGCGGCCGGCGCTGCTGCACGGTGATCTCTGGGCCGGCAATGTGGGCTTCGACGCCTGCGGCAATCCGGTGCTCTTCGACCCGGCCTGTCACTACGGCGACCCCTGCAGTGATCTGGCGATGAGCGAGCTGTTCGGCGGTTTTCCCGCCGCGTTCTACGCGTCTTACCAGGCCCGATCACCGCTGCCGGAGGATTACCCGCGGCGCCGGGATCTCTACCAGCTCTACCACGTGCTCAATCATCTGAACCTGTTCGGCGGGGCGTATCTGGGGCAGGCGCGGCGACTGATGGAGCGGCTGCTGGCGGCAATGGCGTGAGGCCGCGGGGCGGCTCAGCAGCGCTCCACCCGATTGCGCCCGGCATGCTTGGCCCGGTATAGCGCCTCGTCGGTGCGCTGCACGAAACTCGCCGCGCCTTCCCCGGCGCGGTATTGGGCGCAGCCCACGCTGACCGTCACCGACACGGCTTCCCGCCCCGCCGGGAAGGGGGTGTCGGCGAAGCTTTGGCGAATCCGCTCGCCCACCGCCATCGCTCCTTCGGTATCGCACTTGGGCAGCAGCAGCACGAATTCCTCGCCACCGTATCGACACACCAGATCCATGGTGCGGGCGCAGTCCTGCAGGCGCCGAGCGGCCTCCTGGAGCACGATGTTGCCGGCCAGGTGTCCGTAGGTGTCGTTGAAGTGCTTGAAGTGGTCCACGTCCACCAACAGCAGCGACAGCCCTCGTCTCGGCTCCCGCTCGTGCTCTTTGATCCGCCGCTCCAGCTCCGCCTGGAAGGTGCCGTAGTTGCCCAGCCCGGTGAGCGGGTCCCGCGCGGCGATCGCCCGCAGCTCCTCCACCCGGCTTTGCAGCGCCTGGTTGAGTTTCTCGATCTTGCGCTTCTGCGAGCCCACCGTGTCGTAGAGCTCGGCATTGGCCATGGCCGTGCCGATGAAGGAGCAGAGCAGGTCGATCACCTCCCGCTCCTGCGCGGACCGCTGTATCGGCGCATCCAGGCTGATCAGCCAGAGCACGCCCACCGCCGCGTCCCGGCGCCGAATGGGCAGGATCCAGATGCTGCGCGGGTCGCCCATGGCGTCCAGGCTGCCACGGTCCTTGTCGGACATGGGGAGTTCGCGAATGTTGCGGGCGTCGGGGAAGTAGAGCGGGCTGTTCTTCAGAAAGACCATGGGTGTTGCGCCGTCGGCTTCGTCCAGGTCAAAGCTCAGTTCGCTGAAATACCGGCGTAGCGCCTCGGCGGTGGCTTCGTGGGCGAGCTTGCCGGCACTGAGCCGGCGCAGGCGCAGTTGTTCCCCGTCCCTGGTGAGCACACCCACCAGATCAAAGGGAAAGTGGTCCAGGAACTCCCGGGAGATGAGATCGTAGATCGAATCCGTGGAGGTGAGATTGTTCACCTCGGCGATGAAGCGCAGGAACTCCCGCTGGGCCTCGGCGGCGCGGTTGAGCTGCTCCTCCTTCTCCCGCAAGTGCTGGTGATGGGCCGCCTTGGCCAGGGGGTGGCGGAACAGCCGCAGCAGCTCCTCGGCCTGCGCCAGCGCCGGTGGGGGCACGGTAGCTTGCCGTGTCAGCAGCATCGCGATGCCGATGGCCCGTTCCCCCAGCGCAATAGGCAGGCAGTAGGCCGCTTCCATGCGCCAGCGCGCAAGCCGCGTGGCGGTGGTGCCGGGCGCGTTCTCCAGCTCCGCCAGGCGCAACGGCCGCGGGCGGTTCTTCAGCAGGCAGTCCACCGCCGGGTCTTCGGCGTTCAGCGGGAAGCTGAGTCGCCGGTAGGTGCTCAGGACGCCGTGGAACTCGTCCGGCAGCTGCAGCGATTCGCAGACCAGATTGTCGCGTTCGGAGTCCAGCAGCGCGATCAGATGGCCGTCCACGCCCGCCAGCGCGGCCAGCCGCGTATCGAGCAGTCGCAACAGATGATCCAGGTTGGGAGCTTCGCTGATCTGGCGCAGCAGTTCCGTCTGATGTACCGCATCGCTGAGGCGCGCTTCCGAGCGGTTCAGCTGGCCGCGGAGCTCTTCGAGCTGGGCGGCCAGCCGGGGATTGGTGGCCTTGTCCATAACCTTCCGAGTGGTGGGGAGGGGAGCGGTCCAGGGGCTGTGCTTCAAGGTGGCGCTGATGCAGCGTTGCCCTGGCGCGAATTTAGCACAATTCGAGGTGAAAAGCCTTGATTCCCCTGGGCTTGGGTGGCCGGCGCCTCAGTGCCGGTAGGGCGGGCGGGGTCGCCAAGTCGGTGCCTGCCGCGCGGCGCCGGGGGGCCTGCGCGGGGTGCCGAGTGTTCGGGGAAAGGCTGAGGAAAATGGCGCGCCCGGCAGGATTCGAACCTGCGACCTTCGGCTTCGGAGGCCGACACTCTATCCAACTGAGCTACGGGCGCTTCGGCGGCTGCATAGAATAGCGCCTAAAGGGCGGCAGTCCAAGGGCGCAGTTTTCGGTGCGTCCCTTTGCCGCTATACTCTGGCCCTTGCCGCGTGCGCTGCCCGTATCGGGTGGGGTCGCACGGGCTCAGCACCGGTTTCATACAACGGGGGATAAGGTGAGCGAGCAGCAGGACAAGACGTTTATCCGCACTTTCATCGGGGTGATCGCCTTCATGGCGATGTTGACCGCCGTGCTCATCTTCCTGGCGACCTCCAGCCCGGATGCCAAGCAGGGCGCACGCGCCCAGCTCGAGCGCGAGCGTGCCACCGAGCGCCTGCAGCCGGTGGCGGCGGTGCGCAAGGGTGGTGAGCCGATGCCGGAGCTGGGTGGCGGCGAGCAGCAGGCGGCGGCCGCGGCCAGCGGGCCGATGAGCGCCGAGCAGATCAACGGCCAGGTCTGCGCCGCCTGCCACGCCAGCGGCGTGCTGGGTGCGCCGGTGACCGGTGAGCAGAGTGACTGGGCACCGCGTCTGGCGCAGGGCTTCGAGGTGCTGGTGGATCATGCCATCAACGGCATCCGCGCCATGCCCCCGCGGGGTGGCAACAGCGCGCTGAGCGACGAGGAAGTGCGTGACACCGTCGCCTACATGCTGGAGCAGAGCGGTCTGAGCGCCGAGTAAGCGCCACGCTGCCTTCGAACTCCACGGAAACCGGGCTTCAGGCCCGGTTTTTTCTTTGGGCTCGGGACCTCCATCCTGACACGGGGGGCCTGCTTGTCCTCGCCTCAAGCCCCCGGCCAGCCCCGATAACTCAAGGCCTCTCCCAGATGCGGTTGCGAGATCCGCTCGGCGCCGGCCAGATCGGCGATGCTGCGGGCCACCCGCAGCACCCGGTGATAGGCCCGGGGCGAGAGCCGCAGCCGCTCCAGCGCACGCTCCAGCAATTCTCGCCCGGCACGGTCCAGCTGGCAGAACCGGCTCAGCGCGCCCGGGGCGAGGCGCGCGTTCGCGCCGCCCTGGCGCGCCTGCTGCCGTGCCCAGGCTTCCCCCACCCGGCGTGCCACCCGGGCCGAGGCTTCGCCGGGCGCGCAGTCGGCGAGCAGCCCGGCCGGCAGGCGGGGCACTTCCACCAGCAAGTCCATCCGATCCAGCAAGGGCCCGGAGAGGCGCGCCCGATACCGGCCGATCTGCTCTGCCGAGCAGCGGCAGGGGGTCTGGGGGTCGCCCTCGTAGCCGCAGGGGCAGGGGTTCATGGCGGCGATCAGCTGAAAATCCGCCGGGTAGCGCATGCGCCCCGCCGCACGGGCGATGCGCACCTCGCCGCTCTCCAAGGGCTCGCGTAGCGCTTCCAGGGCACGGCGGTCGAACTCGGGCAATTCGTCCAGAAACAGCACACCCTGGTGGGCCAGCGACACCTCTCCGGGCCGGGGGCGGCTGCCGCCCCCGATCAGCGCCACGTGGGAGGCGTTGTGGTGGGGGCTGCGGTAGGGGCGTCGGCCCCACTGAGTCGGGTCGAAGCCGGTATCGCTCACCGAGGCCACGGCCGCGGCCTCCAGCGCCTCGGCATCGCTCATGGGCGGCAGAATGCCCGGCAGGCGGGCGGCGAGCATGGATTTGCCGGTGCCGGGCGGGCCGAGCATGAGCAGGTTGTGGCGCCCGGCGGCGGCGATCTCCAGGCAGCGTCGGGGGAGGCTCTGGCCGCGGACTTCGGCCAGGTCCGCCGCCGCGCTGGGGGCTGCCGGGGCGGGCCGGGTGCTCGCCGCTGGCAGGGGGGCCTCGCCGCGCAGATGGGCGCAGACCGCCAACAGGTGCTCCGCCCCGTGGCAGCCCTCGGGGTGGGCCAGTGCGGCCTCCGGGGCGCTCGCTGCCGGCAGGATCAGGCGCCGATGCGCCCGGGCGCTGTGCACGGCGGCGGGCAGGGCGCCCTGCACCGGGCGCAGCGCGCCGCTCAGGGCGAGTTCGCCGATGAACTCATAGCCCTCCAGCTCCGCCGGCAACTGCCCCGAGGCGGCGAGGATGCCCAGTGCCATGGGCAGGTCGTAGCGCCCGCCGCCCTTGGGCAGGTCGGCGGGGGCGAGGTTGACGGTAATGCGCCCGGCGGGGAAGTCGAAGCCGGCGTTCTGCAGGGCGCTGCGTACCCGGTCCTTGGCCTCGCGCACCGCCGTTTCCGGCAGGCCGACGATGTTGAGCGTGGGCAAGCCGCCGGCGAGATGAACCTCCACCGTCACCGGCGGGGCGTCGATGCCCCGCGGCGCACGGCTGTGGATGACGGCGAGCGCCATGGTGCTACCCCCTTCCCTGGGTGCTTATTGTTGCGTGAGGAGAGAACCGCGGCCATGCGCCGCGATTGCCTTTCCTATCCCTGCGCCCGGTCCTCGTGCTCTTCCAGCGTCGCCACCCGGGTCTCCAGCGCTTCCAGCTGGGCGCGGGTGCGGGCGAGCACCTTGGCCTGGGCGTCGAATTCCTCCCGGGTGACCAGGTCCAGGCGGTTGAACATGTTCTGCAGGGTCGCGCGCATGTTCTTTTCCATCTCCGCCTGAAATTCCCGCACCCCACCGGGCAGGTTCTCGCTCAGGCGGCGGGCCATTTCATCGAGTTTCTTCGGGTCCAGCATGACTGATGTCCTTCGGGGCTGGTGATTGCACCGCTTTGGTGCGAGGGATCCGCGGTGGCCGGCCCGTTTTGGTGCAACGGCGCCGCGGATCGGTGTTCCTGATGTTGCGCAAGCCTTTGTGGGGAAAGAGAAAACCCCGCATGGCACGGGAAGTGCTCTTCGCTCCGGTGCAAGCGTTCGATCAGCGCGGCCCCCGTTCCGAGCTATGGGCAGCGGATCGAGGGTGCAAGCGCCCGCGGGGCGGGCCGTACAGAAACCATCAAGGAGACGATCATGAAAATGGTCACCGCGATTATCAAGCCTTTCAAGCTCGATGACGTGCGCGAGGCCCTCTCGGAGATCGGGGTGCGGGGCATCACCGTCACCGAGATCAAGGGTTTCGGCCGCCAGAAGGGCCACACCGAACTCTACCGCGGGGCGGAGTACGTGGTGGATTTTCTCCCCAAGATGAAGGTGGAGATCGTCCTGGACGAAGCCCTGCTCGATCGGGCCGTGGATGCCGTCATTCAGGCGGCCAACACCGGCCGGATCGGCGACGGCAAGATTTTCGTCTTCGACGTCGAGCAGGTGGTGCGAATCCGCACCGGCGAGATTGGCGCCGACGCGCTTTAAGGGCAGTTCACGGGAGTAACGGTCATGAACGAAGTCATTGAACTGGCGTATGCCCTGGATACCTTCTATTTCCTGGTGTCCGGCGCGCTCGTGATGTGGATGGCGGCGGGTTTCGCCATGCTGGAGGCGGGCCTGGTGCGCGCCAAGAACACCGCCGAGATCCTCACCAAGAACATCGCGCTGTTCTCCATCGCCTGCATCATGTACATGCTGGTGGGTTACAACATCATGTACGGCGATTCGGTGAACAGCTTCATTCCGGGGCTGTCCTTCCTGATCGGCGGGGATCATGCCGCCGAGGCCGTGCTCGCCAGCGAGGGCGAGATCTACTACTCGAGCATGGCGGATTTCTTCTTCCAGGTCGTGTTCGTCGCCACCGCCATGTCCATCGTCTCGGGGGCGGTCGCCGAGCGGATGAAGCTCTGGGCCTTCCTGCTGTTCGCGGTGGTGATGACGGGTTTCATCTACCCGGTGCAGGGTTTCTGGAAGTGGGGCGGCGGTTTCCTGGAGGCCGCGGGCTTCAACGACTTCGCCGGCTCCGGCATCGTTCACATGACCGGCGCCGCCGCGGCCCTGGCCGGTGTGCTGCTGTTGGGCGCGCGCAAGGGCAAGTACGGCCCGAAGGGCGAGATCCGCGCCATTCCCGGTGCGAACATGCCGCTGGCGACCCTGGGCACCTTCGTGCTGTGGCTGGGCTGGTTCGGCTTCAACGGCGGCTCGGAGCTGATGATCTCCAACGTGGCCGAGGCCAACGCGGTGGCGAAGATCTTCGTCAACACCAACATGGCCGCCGCCGGGGGCCTGGTGGTGGCCCTGCTCACCGCCCGGGCGATGTTCGGCAAGGCCGATCTGACCATGGCCTTGAACGGCGCGCTGGCGGGCCTGGTGGCCATCACCGCCGAGCCGCTCACCCCCGCCCCCCTGGCCGCCACCCTGATCGGCGGTCTGGGCGGTCTGATCGTGGTGTTCGCCATCGTCGGTCTGGACAAACTGAAGATCGACGACCCGGTGGGCGCGATCTCGGTGCACGGCGTGGTCGGGCTCTGGGGCCTGCTGGCGGTGCCGCTGACCAATGCCGAGGCTAGCTTCGGCGCGCAGCTGCTGGGCATCGTCTGCATCTTCCTGTGGGTGTTCGGCGCCAGCCTGATCGTCTGGAGCCTCATCAAGGCGACCATGGGTATCCGGGTCTCCGAGGAAGAGGAGATCAACGGCGTGGACGTGGGCGAGTGTGGCCTGGAGGCCTATCCGGAGTTCACCACCACCCGCAATCCCGGCAACTGAACGCCGCCGGCACGCCAAAGGGGCGCCCTCGGGCGCCTCTTTGGGTCCTGGGCCGGCGATAGGCAGCGCTTCGCAAGTGTGGATAATGGGCCCCTGGCGACCCCCAGCGGAGACCCCCATGCGCGAACCGAACAAGCCGGCGGATGAGGCGCGGCGCCTGAGCGCGCTGCGCGCAATCGGTCTGTTGGATGGACCCGGGGGAGTGCGTTTCGCGCGCACTCCCCGGCGGGTCCGCGCCGATCAGGCCATGTACCGGGCCAAGCCCGGTGAAATCGCCCCGCTTTGCCCGGGCGGCGGCGACGAGTTCGCCACGTGAGCAAGATGCCCCTGTTACAGCTGCATGGGCTGGGCGTCGGCCAGTTGGCCCCCGTGAATGAGGAGCTGGCCGCCGCGGAGTGCCTGTGCCTGTCCGGCCCCTCGGGCAGCGGCAAGAGCCGCCTGCTGCGGGCGATCGCCGATCTGGACCCCCATGAGGGCGAGGCGCGGCTTGAAGGCCTGCCCGCCCACGCCATGCCGGCCCATCGCTGGCGCGCCCGGGTGGCTTATCTGCCCGCGGAAAGTGCCTGGTGGGCGGACACGGTGGGCGCCCACTTTCCCGCCGGTGCGGATGGCCTGCCCGCCCTCGGACTGGGCAAGGAGGCCCTGGGCTGGTCCGTCGCGCGCCTTTCCAGCGGTGAGCGTCAGCGCCTGGCGCTGTTACGGGTGGCCGCGCTCGCGCCCGCCGTGATGCTGCTCGACGAGCCCACCGCCAATCTGGATGCGGACAGCGCCGCCGCGGTGGAGGCCTGGCTGGCCGACTGGCGGCGGCGGGGCGTGGCGCAGATCTGGGTCTCCCATGACCCGGCGCAAATTCGCCGGGTGGCGGACCGCTGGCTGCGCATCGAGGATGGCGCGCTGCGGGAGGTGTCGCTATGAGCCTGCTGAGCCTTACGGCCTGGGATCTGGCCCTGGCCGCGGGCCTGGTGGTCGTGCTGGCCGCGCTCAGCTGGCAGGGGCAGCTGGGGGTGGGCCGCTCCTTGCTGATCGCCGGGGCGCGCACCGTGGTGCAGCTGCTGCTCATCGGCCTGGTGCTGGAAGCGCTGTTCGCCTTCAGCGCCCTGCACTGGGTGGCGCTGCTGGCGCTGGCCATGCTGCTCATTGCCGGGCGCGAGGTGATGGCCCGCCAGCAGCGGCGCTTCCTGGGGCTGTGGGGCTATGGCCTGGGCACGCTCGCCATGTCGGTGTCCTCTTTCAGTATCACCGTGCTCGCGCTGTTGCTGCTGGTGCAGCCGGAGCCGTGGTACCGCCCCCAGTACGCGGTGCCGCTGCTGGGCATGATGCTGGGCAACACCATGACCGGTGTGGCCGTCGCCCTGGACCGGCTCACCGAGAGCGCCTGGCGGGAGCGCAGCGGGATCGAGGGCCGCCTGCTGCTCGGCCAGCGCTGGGACCAGGCGGTGGCGGGCTTGCGTCGAGAGGCCATGCGCGCGGGCATGATCCCGATGATCAACGCCATGGCCGCCGCCGGCGTGGTCAGCTTGCCGGGGATGATGACCGGGCAGATCCTCGCCGGCGCCCCGCCGGTGGAAGCGGTGAAGTACCAGATCCTGATCATGTTTCTGATCACGGCGGGGACGGGTTTCGGCACCCTGGTGGCGGTGCGTCTGGGGGCGCGGCGGCTGTTCGATGGGCGGGAGCGGCTGCGCCTGGACCGGCTGCGCAAGCCGTGACCCAAAGGCCCGGGCAAGGCAGGCCCGGGCGCTCGCCTTACTGGTCGGTGAACAGGCCCTTGCAGAACTCCGGCACCGCCAGCGCCCCGCGGTGGATATCCACGTTGTAGTACTCGGTGGCGAAGGGCTTGGTCGCGGCGTCCGCTTCCCGATACTCCGTGAGCTTCGCGCCCTTGCCGGCCATGGTCGCCGACCACCAGCCGGAGGGGTAACCCACCACCGGAAAGGACAGGGTCGCCACCTGGGCAAAGCCCGCCTCGCGCATCACCCCATAGAGTTCTTTCAGGATGCTGTCCCGGTGCAGGATGGGCGATTCGCTCTGCTGGATCATCAGCCCGTCCTCGCGCAGCGCCCGGTGCACATCGCGCATGAAGCCCACGCCGAACAGGCCCGCCGCCGGGCCCACCGGGTCGGTGGAGTCCACGATCACCACGTCCACCGACTGCGCGGGCAGATCCTGCAGATACTTCACCCCATCGTCGAACAGCAGGGTGGCCCGCGGATCGTCGTTGGATTCGCACAGTTCCGGGAAGTATTCCCGCGCGGCGCGGGTCACACCCTCGTCGATATCCACCTGGGTGACCTGGCTAATGCCGGGGTGCTTGAGCACCTCGCGCAGCAGCCCGCAATCGCCACCGCCGATGATCAGCACCCGTTTGGGGTTCGGGTGGGTGTAGAGCACCGGGTGAGCCATCATCTCGTGGTAGACGAAATTGTCGCGGCTGGAGAGCATCACGCAGCCGTCGATCACCATCAACCGGCCCCAGTGAGTGGTCTGGTACACCTCTATGCGCTGGAACTCGGTCTGCTCCTCGTGCAGCTTCTTGCTGATCTTCATGGAGAAGGCCAGGCCCTCGTCTTCCAGCGCCTCGGTGAACCAGTGCTTGTCCGCGATCATGCGTCCCGCCTCGTTAAAACTTTGGATAGGCTCTAAACTGCGCGGATTCTTCACATTCGCCTCGGATAAAGCAAGCGGACAGCAGATGCAGGATTGGGATGTTTCACGCGCACGGCAGACCTACAACACCGTTCACTGGAGCGGCGGGTACTTCGACATCAACACCGAGGGCCGGGTGGTGGCCCGCCCGCGGCGCGCCGGCGAGGGCATCGACCTCTACGCGCTGACCGAGGCCCTGCGCGAGCAGGGCGTGAGTCTGCCGGTGCTGGTGCGCTTCCTGGACATTCTCCATGACCGGGTGGACAGCCTCTGCGCGGCCTTCAGCGAGGCCATGCGCAGCGAGCGCTACGAGGGCCGCTACACCGCCGTCTACCCCATCAAGGTCAATCAGCAGCGCCGGGTGGTGGAAGAGATCCTCGCCCGCAACCACGGCCAGGTGGGCCTGGAGGCCGGCTCCAAGCCGGAGCTCATGGCCGTGCTGGGCTTGATCCCCGCCGGCGGTACCGTGATCTGCAACGGCTACAAGGACCGGGAATACGTGCGCCTGGCCCTGCTCGGGCAGCAGCTCGGGTACCGGGTGCACATCGTCGTCGAGAAGCTCTCCGAGATCGAACTGGTGATCCGCGAGGCCCGCGCGCTGGGCGTGGAGCCGCTGCTGGGCCTGCGCCTGCGGCTGGCCTCCATCGGCGCGGGCAAATGGCAGAACACCGGCGGGGAGAAATCCAAGTTCGGCCTCACCGCCTCCCAGGCGCTCACGGTGGTGGAACGGCTGCGCGAGGCGGGCATGCTGGAGAGCCTGCAGCTGCTGCATTTCCATCTGGGCTCCCAGATCCCCAACATCCGCGACATTCAGCGCGGCATGCGCGAGGCCGCCCGCTCCTACGCCGAGCTGCGCCATCTGGGCGTGCCCATTGCCACCGTGGACGTGGGCGGCGGCCTGGGCGTGGACTACGAGGGCACCCGCTCGCGCAGCTACTGCTCCATCAACTACACCCTGGCCGAGTACGCCAGCAACGTGGTCTATGCCCTGCGCGAAATCTGCCAGCAGCAGGCGCTCCCCCAGCCGGACATCATCAGCGAGTCGGGTCGGGCGCTCACCGCGCATCACGCGGTGCTGATCACCAATGTCATCGACTACGACCGCACCGCCGACGGCGCCGATCTGCAGCCCCCCGCGGCGGACGCGCCGCTGATCCTGAAAGACCTGTGGCACGGCCTGCGCGAGGTCGCCGCCCGCTCCCCGGTGGAAGCCTGGCACGATGCGGCGCACTGGCTGAGCGAAGCGCAGGCCATGTACACCCATGGCGTGCTGAGCCTGGCGCAGCGCGCCCAGGCCGAGCGCATCTACCAGGCCACCTGCCACGCCGTGCGCCCGCGCCTGGACCCCCACAGCCGCGCGCACCGGGAACTGTTGGACGAGCTCAACGACAAGCTCGCCGACAAGCTGTTCTGCAACTTCTCCCTGTTCCAGTCCATGCCCGATGCCTGGGCCATCGACCAGATCTTCCCCATCCTGCCCCTGCAGCGACTGGACGAAGCGCCCACCAGCCGCGCCGTGCTGCAGGACCTGACCTGCGATTCCGACGGCACCATCGGCGGCTACGTGGACCGGGACGGGGTGGAGAGCACCCTGGCCCTGCCCGAATACCGCCCTGGCGAGCCGTATTTGCTGGGCATGTTCATGGTGGGGGCGTATCAGGAGATCCTGGGCGACATGCACAACCTGTTCGGCGACACCGATTCGGTGAACGTGCGCCTGAGCGGCGATGGTTACGAGATCAGCGATGTGCGCCGGGGGGACACGGTGGACGCGGTGCTGCGCTACGTGCACTTCGACGCCGAGGACCTGCTTGTTGCCTACCGTGAGCGCGTCGCGGCCGCGCCGCTGGATGAGGCGCGCAAGGCGGAGTGTCTGCGGGAGCTGGAGGAAGGCCTGCGGGGCTACACCTACCTGGAAGACTAGGGGAGCGGGGGTTCGCGGCCATGCACCGCGCCTGCAAGGGGGGCGGGCCTCCTCTTCGTAGGAGCGGCTCATGGCCGCGAAGCTCCATGCCCTTCTGCTAAGGTTTCAAACCACCCCCCGAAGCAAGCTGAGGACCAACAACCCATGAAAACCGGTTTCATCGGCCTGGGCGGCATGGGCCGCGGCATGGCCGCCAACCTGCACCGCGCCGGCCTGCTCAGCGTCGTCTACAATCGCAGCTACGAGCGCGCCATCGAATTCGCCGGCGCGCACGGCGTCACCGCCGCCGACGAGATTCCCACCCTCGCCGCCGAATGCGAGCTCATCTTCACCTGCGTGTCCCGCGACGAGGACGTGCTGGACGTCATCGACGCCATGCTCCCGGCCCTGCGCCCGGGCAGCATTGTGGTGGACTGCTCCACCATCGCCGTGGACACGGCGAAAGAGGCCGCCCGGCGCCTGGCCGAACGCGATGCCCGGTTCCTGGACGCGCCGGTCTCCGGCGGCGTGGAAGGGGCGCGCAACGGCCAGCTGGTGATGATGGTGGGTGGTGACCCGGCGGTGCTGGAGCGCGTGCGCCCGGCGCTGGACGCCATGAGCAAGGCGGTCACCCACATGGGCGAGGTGGGCGCGGGGCAGGCCACCAAGGCGGTGAACCAGATCATGGCCGCCGGCATCAATCAGGCGGTCACCGAGGCCCTGGCCTTCGGCCAGGCCTCGGGGCTGGATATGGACAAGGTGATCCAGGTGGTGGGGGGCGGTGCCGCCGGCAACTGGTTCGTCAACCATCGCGGCCCCACCATGACCCGGGGCGTGTTCGAGCCCGGCTTCAAGGTGGCGCTGCACCACAAGGACCTGGGCATCTGCCGCAAGATGCTGGAAGCGCGGGGCGTGGCGCTACCCGTGGTGGAAATGACCCTCAAGCACTATGAGCGGCTGATGGAGCAGGGACATGGGGAAGAGGACATTTCCGCGCTGTATCGGCTGAAGCGGGCCATGTTCCAGGCGTAAGGGTTTTCTCGCGCAGGAGCGGCCCATGGCCGCGAATGCTGCCATTCGGCGATACGGGAGGAAAGACATTCGCGGCCATGAGCCGCCCCCACAGGTGATGCTCGTTCAACCACCCTGTTTCAGCAGAATCGTCTCTATGCCGTTTTCCTGCAGGCGCTGGCGGGCGGTGTTGAGCCGGCCGTTGTCGCGGTAGGGGCCGATTCGCACCCGGTGCCAGGTCTCGCCACTGGCCAGTCGCACCCGCTGGATGCGCGCCTCCACGCCCAGCAGGGCGAGGTTGGCGCGCAACCGTTCGGCGTCTTCCTGCTTCTGGAAACTGCCGGCCTGCAAGAGATAATTGCCGCCGGCTTTGGCGGGCTGGGCGCGCGATCGGGGCGGGGCGCTGCGCGGCGTCTCGGCGGTGCGCTCTTCCGGCACCACCACTTCCTGCTCGGGCAGCAATTTGTAGAACTCGAAACGCGGGCGGCTGGGTGGCTGTTGGGCCGGTGGCTCGCCACCCGCCTGGCCCGTCGGCGCGCGCCCGGCCTTGCCCGGCTGCACGAACAGCCGCTGCGGCTCCTGTTCCAGATGGTAGAGGTGCACCAGCAGGGCGGCGAACAGGCCGATGGCAAGGCCGGTGAAAAGCCATAGCCAGCCCGGCAGCCCGGCGCGGGCCGGCTTGGCCTTTGCCTTCGGGCGCGCGCCGCCGCTGCTGCGACGCCCGGCGTTCTTGTAGTCCCGTGCCACCGTCTTGCCCCTGTCTTACATGCTCTGCGGCGCCGATACGCCGAGGATCGCCAGCCCGTTGGCCAGCACCTGCCGGGTGGCCAGCACGAGGTTCAGCCGAGCATGGCGCAGATCGGCATCCTCCACCAGGAACTGATGCGCGTTGTAGTAGGTGTGCAGGCCGTTGGCCAGATCCCGCAGATAGTTGGCGAGCTGATGTGGCTCGCGGGCGGCGGCGGCCTTGTCGATCACATCCGGGTAGCGGCGCAGCAGGTTGAGCAGATCCTGCTCGTGGGCCTCGGTGAGGCGCGGCAGGGCGGCTTCGCCGGCCACCGGGTCGTGGGTGAGGCCCTTTTCGTCCATCTGCCGCAACACGGAGCAGACCCGGGCGTGGGCGTACTGGATGTAGTACACCGGGTTGTCGGCGGACTGGGATTTGGCCAGGTCCAGGTCGAAGTCCATGTGCTGCTCGGGCTTGCGCATCACGTAGAAAAAGCGCGCCGCGTCCCGGCCCACTTCCTCGCGCAGTTCGCGCAGCGTCACGAAGGAGCCGGAGCGGGTGGACATCTGCACCCGCTCGCCGCCGCGGTAAAGAATGGCGAACTGCACCAGGCGCACTTCCAGGCGCTTGGGGTCTTCGCCGAAGGCGGCGAGCGCGGCCTGCACCCGGGGCACGTAGCCGTGATGGTCCGCGCCCCAGATGTCGATGGCGGTGCCAAAGCCCCGGTCGAGCTTGTTCAGGTGGTAGGCGATGTCCGAGGCGAAGTAGGTGATCTGGCCGTTGTCCCGGCGCACCACCCGGTCCTTCTCGTCGCCGAAGGCGCTGGAGCGGAACCACCAGGCGCCCTGGTCCTTGTACAGATGCCCGCGCCCCTGGAGCTTGTCCAGCGCCCGGTCCACCGCGCCCGATTCGGTGAGCGAGGCCTCGGAGAACCATTCGTCGTACTCCACCCCGAATTCCGCCAGATCCTCGCGGATGTCCGCGAGGATGGCGTCCTTGCCGAAGGCGTGCACGGCCTTGTAGCCGGCATCGCCCAGCAGTTCCCGGGCGCGATTCACCAGGGCGTCGATGTGGGCTTCCTTGTCGCCGCCCTGCTCGGCGTCGGCGGGCAGATCGGCCATCACCGCGGCGGCCGGGTGGCGGTAGGCATCGCCGGCTTCGCGGTGCAGATCGGCGGCGATCAGGTGGACGTACTCACCCTTGTAGCCGTTGTCGGGAAAACGGAGCGTCTCGCCGCAGCGCTCCAGATAACGCAGCCACACGCTGGCGGCGAGGATGTCCATCTGCCGGCCGGCGTCGTTGACGTAGTACTCCCGGTGTACCTGGTAGCCCGCCGCTTCCAGCAGGTTCGCCAGCGCCCCGCCGAAGGCCGCGCCCCGGCCATGGCCCACGTGCAGGGGGCCGGTGGGGTTGGCGGAGACGAATTCCAGCATCACCCGCTGATCCTGCCCCTGGCGGCCGCGGCCGAAAGTCTTGCCCTGTTCCAGGATCTGCCCCACCACGGCGGTGGCGGCGTCGGCGTGCATGAAGAAATTGATGAAGCCCGGGCCGGCGATCTCCACCTTGTCGAGCCGGGCGGATTCCGGCAGCGCCTCCACCAGCAGCTGGGCCAGCTCCCGCGGCGGCTTGCCGGCGATCTTGGCGAGCTTCAGCGCGGTGTTGGTGGCGTAGTCGCCGTGGGCCTTGTCCCGGGCATCCTGGATCTCGATGTCCGGCTCGGCATTGGCCGGCAGCACGTGTTCGGCCTGCAGGCGGGCGATGGCCTGATGGATCAGCTGGGCGAGATGGCTTTTCATAATGGGGTTCGTGCGTCCTGAACGGGCGAGCCGGGTATTATCGCGCTTGTGGGCGCTGATTCAATGATATGCGCGGTAAAACCCGCCCGTCGCCAAGCCCCCGGGGCTCGGCTCAGAGCATCTCCAGCGGGTCCACGTCCATGGACCAGCGCACCTTGCGCGCCTCCTTGAGCTTGCCCAGACCCGCCACCCACACGCCCAGCAGGCGGTGCAGATCTCGCCGCTCGAAGGCCTGAAGCAATAACTGCGCCCGGTAACGCCCGGCGCGCCGCTCCATGGGGGCGGGGACGGGGCCGAGCAGTTGCACGCCCGGCAGGCCCAAGGCATCGGCCTGGCGGCGGGCGGCTTCCAGGAAGTCCTCCGGCGGCCCCGGGTCCACGGCTTCGGCCCGCAGCAGGGCCAGATGGGCGTAGGGGGGCAGGCCCGCGGCGCGGCGCTCGGCCAGCTGCTGCTCGGCCAAGCGTTCGTAGCCGTGGTGGATCAGTACCTGCAGCAGGGGGTGATCCGGGTGGTGGGTCTGTATGGCGACTTCGCCGGGCTTCTCGGCCCGGCCGGAACGGCCGGCCACCTGCACCACCAGTTGGCCCAGCCGTTCGGGGGCGCGGAAATCCGCGCCGAACAGGCCTTGGTCGGCGTCGATGATCCCCACCAGGGTGATGTTGGGCAGGTCGTGACCTTTGGCGAGCATCTGGGTGCCGAGCAGAAGGCGGGCCTCGCCGGCGTGGGCCTGCTCCAGCAGGCGCTGCAGTTCGCCCTTGCGTCGGGTGCTGTCCCGGTCGATGCGCAACACGCCCTGCTCGGGAAAGTGCTCCCGCAGCACGCTCTCCAGTTGCTCGGTGCCCTGGCCGATGGGGCGCAGGTCCACGCTCTGGCAGTCGGGGCAGTGGGGGCGCAGCCGCGCCTCGTGGCCGCAGTGGTGGCAGCGCAGGCGGCCGGCCCGGCGATGCCAGGTCAGGCGCGCGTCGCAACGGGGGCAGCCAGCCACCCAGCCACACTCGTGGCACATGAGCACCGGGGCGAAGCCGCGGCGGTTGAGAAACAGCAGCACCTGGCCGTCCTGGTCCAGATGCCGGCGCATGGTTTCCATCAGTTGGGGCGTGAGCCCGCCTTCCAGGGGCTTGCCCCGGGCATCCAGCACCTGAAAGCGCGGTGGTCGGGCCGCGCCGGCCCGGCGAGAAAGGCGCAGGTGCTGGTAGCGCCCGGCGCGGGCGTTGGCGAGGCTCTCCAGGGAGGGCGTGGCCGAGCCGAGGATGATGGGGATATCCAGCTTGCGTGCCCGCACCAGGCTCAGATCCCGTGCCGAGTAGCGAAAGCCGTCCTGTTGCTTGAAGGACAGGTCGTGCTCCTCGTCCACGACGATCAGCCCGGGCTCGGCGAGCGGGGTGAACACCGCCGAGCGCGTGCCGATGATCAGCCGCGCCTCGCCCCGGGCGGCGGCCAGCCAGGCGTTGAGGCGTTCGCGCTCGTTGAGCGCCGAATGCAGCACGGCGATGGGCACGGCGTAGCGGCGGCGGAAGCGGTCGAGCAGCTGCGGGGTGAGGCCGATCTCGGGCACCAGCACCAGGGCCTGGCGGCCGGCGGCCAGGGTCTCGCCGATGGCGGCGAGGTATACCTCGGTCTTGCCGCTGCCGGTGACGCCATCGAGCAGGCTGGCGCGAAAGCCCGCCGCCTGCCCCAGGAGCGCTTCGCAGGCGGCCTGCTGCTCGGCGTTCAGCGCCGGGGCGACGCTCTCGCCACTGCCTTCGATCAGGCCGTAGCCCGGCCGCTCCAGGGCTTCCGCCAGGCCTTTTTCCACCAGCGCGCGAAAGGCACCGCGCCAATCGCCTTCCTCGGGCAGGCTGCTGGGCGAGAGCGCTTGATCGGCGGCGCGCAGGCGTTGCAGCAATGCCGCCTGGCGCGGCGCGCGGCGCAGCTGCTTCAGCGGAATCTGCTGGCCTTGCGCGGTGCAGCGCCAGTGCTGCAGCTGCTGCGCCTCGGCGGCCTCGCCCTGGCGCAGCAGCACCGGCAGCAGGGTCTGGAAGACCTCGCCCGGGGGGTGGTGATAGTAGGCGGCGGCCCATTCGGCCAGCGCCACCAGCTCCGCGGGCAGGCAGGGCTCGTCGGGGTCCAGCACCCGGTGCAGGGCGCGCAGGCGGGCGTCCGGCGTGTCGGTGTGGGCGACCGGCGCGCGAACCACGCCGATCAGTCGCTGCCGGCCGAAGGGTATTTCCACACGAGCGCCGGGGGCGGGCATCGGCGCGCCGGCCGGCAGCCGGTAGTCGAAGTAGCCGTGCAGCGGCGCCGGGACGGCAATCTGTACCAGGGGTTCAGGCACGAGGTGTCCAGGGTTTTCGCGGCGTGTCAGCCGGGTGATTTACGAGCCGCCGTTCAAGCGGTTTCTTAGCTGAAGTCACGTAACTGTCTCACAGTGTTTCAAAAACCTTACTTGTCCACAAAACCTGTGGATAAGTCTGTGGAAGACCGTTGGGGAAACGCCGCAAATGGCGGTCACTGGCGGCTTTCCCTTAGATTGTTCAGAAACTCGCCAATTTCCATAATGCCCAGAAAAAACAGCATCTTGAGTTAATTTCAGGCCTTGTCCAAGGGGCTGTTGCCGGGCCGTGCGGACGGCGGCGACGGTGGTGTGCATAAGTGCTTGACTTCTCGTCGCCGCAGGCTTCAGCGGAGTACGTTACACTGGACACATGTCACAGTCATGGGACAGTTGGGATGTTCTCCTCGGGGCTATCGAGGCGCAACTGCGGGCCCACCCGGCGGGGCTGAGCGAGTTCGCGCTGATCCGGGCGCTGCAGGCCGCCGAGGTGGAGGGCTTCGCCCCGGGAGCGCTCTCGGAACCGCTCAGCCTCTACCGCACGCACTTTCTGTTGTTCCACAGCCTGTACCGCCTGCGCGAGCGCCTCGCCGACGAGGGCCTGCAAATACACTGCCTGCGGATAAAGCTGCTGCCCACGGCGGAGCGGGGGGCCGGCGATGGCTTGCCCGCGGCGCCCGATTCGCTGGCCGATTTCTACCTGGACCTGCGCAACCGGGACAATGTGGACGAGGCGCAGGTGCTGGAGATGCTGGGCGCCTTCTGGCGAGCCTTCAAGGGGCGCGACGCCCGGGCCGAGGCACTGGCCGTGCTGGAGCTGCAGGACCCGGTGGAGGCGGCCGATATCAAGCGCCAGTACCGGCGCCTGGCCATGCGCCACCACCCGGATCGCGGCGGCGACGGCCAGCGCTTGCAAGCGATCAATGCCGCCATGGCAGCGTTGGGGGTCTAGCCGCCGGCGGGCGATGGGCTACGCGCCGCGCCAGACCCGCGCGGTTTCCGCCTGCAGATCCGCGACACTGCGCCCCGGGCAGGCGGCCTGGAGGATCAGGCTCAGATCTTCCACGGCCTCGGCTTCCGCGCGGGGGCAGTACTTGCGCATCAACAGCACGGCATTATGGCTGGCGTCGCGCCAGCGCTCACCGATGGGCGCGCAGGGGAGCCCCTGGGGGAAGTCCATCAGAAAGAGCTTCTGTTCGATGCGCTCGGCGTCCAGCTCCCGCTCCAGCAGCTGCTTGCGCAGGCGGTAGGTTTCGTCCTCCACGCCCTGCGGGGGTTGCTGGCGCAGCTGGCGGCGCAGGGCGCGGATCGGCTGGATCACGTCCCGGTGCCATTCGGTGGCGCGGCGGGCGGTGTCCTCCAGTTCGGTGGCGCCCAGGCGGCCATAGCCATGGCTGCCGGTCCACACGGCGGCGAACAGGGTGCTGATGCTCACCCCGTAGCGGGCCTGCACTCGCAGGCAGGCCGCCTTCACGCCGTCCCGTTCGTACACGGCGACGGCAAAGTTCCACAACTCCCGGGCGGCGGTGTCCTGATTCATCTTGGCGGTTCCTGGCTGACTTGCCCCTGGCGGCGTATCCCGACAACCTTAGCCGGATAGGCCGCCGTAATGAAACGATCCTTTACGCTGCCGGGGAGGATTTCCAGCGCCTGGAATGGTCGGCGCTGGGCCGTGAGACGCTGGTACGGTGGATGGTGGCGCGTTTTCTGCCCGGCGGGGCCTCGTGAGTGCCGTTGCGCCGTACGAGGCGCGCCGTGGGCGGCTTCGGGCGAGTTCGAGGGCAAGGGGCCACAGCTGCCGGCGGTAGTTCCAGACGAGCCGAAAATGCGGATTCATGAGCCTGCCCAAGGCGCTGCGGCCGGGCAGGCTTCAGGGGGTTAAGCGTCGGCGCCAGACCAGCCAGGTCAGCAGCAGGGCGGCGAGCGTCAGCGGCGAGAGGCTGCCGCCGCCGCCACTGTTGCGGCGCTCCTCCGCGCGGATGCCGGCTTCCAGGGCGTCCAGTTCCGCCGAAAGCGTATCCAGTTGCCGGTTCAGGGCATCCACCTGCGCGGCATAATCGCCCAGCACGCCGGCGTCCAGCTGCGCCTTGATCACCGCATCGGTGGCCGCCAGGGCCAGGGCCACATTGGCCAGGCGGTGAGGTTTGGCGGGGCTGCCCACGCTGACCTCGCCGGGAACGCCCGCGCTGTCCATGCCGAGAATGACGCTGCGGTCGCCGGCGGTGCCGAGGGTGATGACGGGGGCTTCGAACGTGACGTACTGAACCTCGCAATCGGGATTCACCACCGGTTCGCCGGCCGGGATCCTCCCGCCGGGGTGCGCCGGACACCCTAAAAAGGCGAAGTCCGGCGCGGTGCCGTCGCTGAGCTGTTCGGTGACGCCGTCGCGCATGCGGAAGCTTGCGTAGTCATTGCCTCCGCTGGTGCTGCTGTTGAATTCCACCGACCAGGTGCCGTCTTCCTGGGGCTGGATTGTGTTGGTGTCGGTGAAGCGCAGGCGCAGGTTGTTTTCTTTCAGCTTGAAGAAGGCGGCCGAGAAATCCTCGTTGTCCACGCAGTCCACGCCCACGCAACCCGAACCCTCAATGATCAGATCGTCGTGGCGCACATCATCGCTGTGGGCGGCGCCGGCGAAGGCCAGCAATAGTGCGGCCGCCAGAGAGCGGTATGAATGTTTCAGCATTGGGCGCTCCGGGGCCTCAAGGACGGTACACGATGGCGGGTCTGCTTTCCTCGAGGGCCTGCAGCCGGGCGGCAAGCTCGTTCGCCCGGGTGTTCAGGGCGTTGATGCGCTCGCTGAGCGTGGTCAGCGAAGCCGTCATGGCGGCGGTCTGGTCGTCAATGGTGGCCAGCGTGGCGGTCTTGAAGGCTTCGAACTGGCGCTGGTTGACCGCGTCGTGATCAACGGTGGCATCCGCCACATGGGCGATCCGCCGCTCGTTACCGGGGCTGCCCACGGAAATGGCCCCCGCCTCCCGGGCGGCGGTGGCGCCCAGCGTGATACTGCCATCGCGGTACAGGCTGAGCACGGGCACGCCGGCAACGGCGTCTTCCAGATAGAAATAGCTGTTCACGCCACTGCCGTCACCCCGCGACCCCAGTGCCCAGTCATGGGTGGGGAAGGCGCCGGCGCTGGTGTCCTGGATCAGCAGGCGCGGCTCCGGGGCCTTCAGCTTGAGCGTGTCGAACTGAAAATCCTCACCGTCTTCACAGGCGGTGCCGAAGCAGGCGGAGCCCTGGACGATGAGATCATCGTTGATGATCTCATCGGCGGAAACCATTGGGGCCGACAGCAGGGCCAGGGCAGGCCAGAGGTTGCGAGCGATGCGAAGCATGGTTGTTATCGTCTTTTTCTATTGTTGAAGCGCCTGCGCAGTATAGTCGCGAATGGGCACGTCACGTAAGTCCCTGGAAGGGCGACCATGCAAGCCTTCAGAAGCGCCATCGCAGGCTGACTTGCGCGCTGTGTTCGCGGTCGCCGGCGCCGTATTGGCCGTCGTAGCGCAGGCCCAGGGCGGCGGCATCGCTCAGGACCATGTTCAGGCCCAGGCCCAGTACGGCGGCGTCCCGGGCGATGGGGGCACCGCTGACGGTGAAGCGCTGACCGCCGGCGTAGCGGTGCTCGGACTCGGCGGCCAGATCCCCCTCGGCGTGACGCCAGCCCAGATCCGCCTGCAGCACGCCTTCCTGATTACGCCATTCCCATTGCTGACTTGCCCGCAGCCCGAGGGTGGCGGTGCTGACCTGGTTGCGGCCGCGCTCGGCGCGCAGGGCGGCGCCGCCGCCTTTCTCCTGAAAGGCCTCATGGCGTTGCTCGCTCCAGTCCAGGGCGAGATAGGGCGTGAGGCCCAGTGCGGTGGTGAGGGGCAGCGTATAGCCCGCTTCGGCGAAGAGCTGCCGGGTCTCGGCGCGGTAGTCGGCGCGCAGGGTCTCGTTGAAGCCGGGAAAGACCACCCGCCGCTTGCTGTCGATCTCGTGATGGGCCCAACTCGCGCCGCCGATCAGATGTGCCCGGCCCTTGCCGAGCGCGAATGCCCGCCCGGCGTAGGCGGCGAGCTGGTAGCTGTCGGCCTCGGCCTCGGCGGCACGATTCTGCACCCGCAGATCCTGATCGGCATAGCCGAAGGCCCCGCCCAGGCGCCAGTCCCCCACGGGCAGGTCGCCGCCCAGGCGCAGGCCGTGGCTGCGCTGCTCCAGACGGGCGGCGTTGCCGTCGCCTTCCAGGCGCGCGCGCTCGCCCCGGGCTTCCAGCCAGAGCGGATAGGCCGCCGAGCGGGGCAGGGCGGCGGCGGGGACGAAGTCGCCGGCGCTGGCGGTGGGCGCGCCGGGGCGCAGGCCGGCGGCGAGATTGCCGCGCAGCGCGGCAAGCCCTCGCCGGGGCAGGCCGCGGGTCTGCTGTTGCAGCGCGCCCTGGTTGCTGGCGTGGGCCTCGCCGGAGAGGGCGTCGAAGGCGCCGGGGGCTTGGGGATCGGAGAGCCCCAGCACGGTGCTGTAGGCATCACCGCCGCCCACCGATTGCACGCCGTTTGCCGCGCGGCGCTGGTTGCGGGTGCGGGCGGCATCGGCGAAGTCGGTGTCGTTGCGCGCCAGGGTCAGGGTGACCGCATGGGCGCTGTAGCCGAGGCTGGGGTCCAGGAAGGCGAAGGCGCTGCTCACCGAATCGAAGCCACCGTTGATGCTGCCGTCGGCGGTGAGGATGGTGTAGTCACTCTGGGCACGATAGGCGCCGTTCTCGCCGATGTGGAGCACCCCGCCGGCCAGCATCGCATCGCCGGTGACGTGGATGCGATCGCTGGCGCTGCCCGCCGGGTCTACCTCCACCTCATAGCGGCTGCCGGCGTTCAGGATCAGATCCCCATCCACCGTGAGGGCGCCGATGGAATTGCCCGGGGCGAGGGTGGCGCCTTGCAGGGCGACCAGGCCCCTGACCGTGCCGCCGCCCATTACGGTGCCGCCCTCGTCCACCAGCAGATTGCCTACTGTGCCGTTGGCCACCAACACCCCCTGGTCGTTGATCAGTCCGAGACCGGCGATGCTCAGCTCCGCGCCGGCCTCCACCACCAGCCGCCCCAGCGGGCTGACCTCCAGATCGCCGGTAATGAGCTGGGCATTGTTGCTCAGTTGGAGCAGGCCATTGGCGACACCGGTGCCCGAGCCGGCGGTGAGGGTGCCGCCGTCGATAAGCAGCCCGGCCGGGTCGCCGCTGCAGCCGCAAACGCTGAGCACGCCCCCCAGCAGATGGTTGCGGCCCTGAAGGGTGAGCGTGCCGCCACCCGTCATGGAGAGACCGCCGTCGCCGTTGATCGTGCCGGTAAAGGTGGTATCGGCGGCGCCAACGACCGAGAGAAGAGTGTCTTCGTCGGCCAGCAGTACCGTGCCGGCGCCGGCCAGGGAGTCGATCCGCGCCCAGTCGCCCGCGCCTATGCCGAGGGTGCTGCCGTTGGCAATGCTCACCGCGCCGGCCTCGGCATTGCCATCGCCGGGGGAGAGCTGCAGATCGCCGCCGGCCAGATCAAGCGCACCCAGCTGCAGGGCGTCGCCGCCGAACACAAGCGTGCCGCCGTTGACGGTGGTGTTGCCGGCGTGGCCGCCCGCGCTGGACAGGGTCACGGTGCCGGCACCACGTTTGAGCATCTCTCCGGTGCCGCTGAGCGAGCCGGCGTAGCTGCCGTCGGCGGCCTGGTCGAAGACCAGAATGGCGTTGTTGGTGATGTCCCCCTGCAGGCTGTCGGTATCGCCGATGAGGGTGCCCGCCGTGATGATGGTGCCGCCGGTGTAGCTGTTGGCGCCGGTGAGTGTGACACTGCCCACGCCCCGTTTGGTCAAGGCGCCGGTACCGCTGATCACATCCCCGTAGCTGCCGTCGGCGGCCTGGTCGAAGACCAGGGTGGCGTTGTTGGAGATGTCCCCCTGCAGGCTGTCGGTATCGCCGATGAGGGTGCCGGCACCGACCGTGGTGCCACCGCTATAGATATTGTGCCCGCGGAGGGTGTGACTACCGCTACCCACTTTCACCAATGCCCCGGTGCCGCTGATGACGCCGTCAAAAAGGCTGCTGGCGGATTCGTCCACCGTCAGTATGGCAGCGCCCAGGCTGATATTGCCGTCGCCGTTGAGGCTGCCCACCGTTTGGTCGTGGCCCTGCAGGTTCAGGGTACCGCCGCTATCGATCCGCAGTGCCGCGCTGCCGTCCAGGGCTCCCGACACGCCAGTGTTTACGGTGCCGGCGTTGATGGTCAGGCTGGTGTAGCCATTGGCATCGTGGTTCAGGTTGAGGGTGCCGCCAGCGTTGACGATGTCCAAGCGGCGGCCCAGGTTGTTGTAGAAGCGCCGATTCATGTTGGTGGTGCCGGCCCCGGTGAAGGTGACCGTCATCTCGCCGGGGCTGCGCAGTTCCGCGCCGTTGTCGGTGAAGGTCAGCGTGCCGCCCGCGGCATTGGATATGGTCTTCGTTGCGTTGCGGCGCAACTCGATGTGTGAGGTGTCGATTGTCTGCAGTTTGTTCGTATCGTTGTAGATGCTGCCTTCCAGGGAGAACGCCTCTCCCGTGAGGGTGAAGCTCGGTGCGGCGGCATCGAAGCGCAGGTCCCTTGGCGCGAGGAAGAGCAAGTCGTTGTGACTGCTGGCGTTTCCGGGGCCCAGGAATCTGAGGTCTTCGCCGTTTCTTATACGGGATCCGCCTTGGTAGTTACCGAAATCACTCCAGTTGGCGCTCATGCCGCCACCGGTCCACACCGCCTCGTCTGCCACGGCGACGACCGTTGTTGACAACAGGCCGCCGAGCATAAGCCAGGTGGTGGCACGAGGCGCAGGCCTGCCGTGGCGGCGCTTGGTATCAGTGCCCATGTGCCAATTGAGCGGGAAGTTGCGAACCATGATTTTGGCTCCAGGGATTCGTAGGGGACGTTATTGTTGGTGGTAGTTTTGTTGAGCAGCAGGCTTCTGTCGATAAACGTATGCGTGCGGCGTGCTGCCAGCCCGCGTTGGTGCCATGACAGACGCTAAAAAGCCGCCCCGAAGGGCGGCCTCTCAATGCTCCGGAGCCCGGCCGGCCTCAGAACTGCTTCACCGTCTGAATCAGTTCCCCGGCCATCTTCTGCGCATCGCCGAACAGCATCCGGGTGTTGTCGGCGAAGAACAGGCCGTTCTCCACGCCGGAGAAGCCGGTGCCGCGACCGCGCTTGATGACGATCGTGTTCTGCGACTCCATGACGTTGAGGATGGGCATGCCGTAGATCGGGCTGCTCGGGTCGTCCTTGGCCGCCGGGTTGACCACATCGTTGGCGCCGATCACCAGGGACACGGTGGTCTTGGAGAACTCGGCGTTGATGTCTTCCATGTCGTAGATCAGGTCGTAGGGCACGCCGGCCTCGGCCAGCAGCACGTTCATGTGCCCGGGCATGCGGCCCGCCACCGGGTGGATGGCGAACTTCACGGTCACGCCCTTGTCCTGCAGCAGCTCGACCAGTTCCCAGATCTTGTGCTGGGCCTGGGCCACGGCCATGCCGTAGCCGGGCACGATCACCACCTGCTCGGCGTAGGCCATCATGATGCCCACGTCCTCGGCCTGGGCTTCCTTCATCTCGCCTTCCGGGCCTTCCGCGGCGGGGCCGGCGGTGGTGCCGAAGCCGCTGAACAGCACATTGCTGATCGGGCGGTTCATGGCCTTGGCCATCAGCTGGGTCAGCAGGGTGCCCGCCGCGCCCACCACGGTGCCGGCGATGATCATGGCCGGGTTGCCCAGCACATAACCTTCGAAGCCGACCGCCAGACCGGTGAGGGCGTTGAACAGGGAGATGACCACGGGCATGTCCGCGCCGCCGATGGGGATGGCGATGAACGCACCCAGCACCAGGGCGAGCACGAAGAACAGCACGATGGCGGTCATCGCCTGCTCGCTGCCGGCGAAGAAGGCCCACAGGCCCGCGGCGATGGTGGCCACGAAGACGATGATGTTCACCAGCTGCTGCTGGGGCACCACCTTGTTGCGCTTCATGCGGCCATCGAGCTTGGCCCAGGCCACCAGCGAACCGGAGAAGGCCACGGTGCCGATCAGCGCGCCCAACAGGCCGAGGATGGCGTGATCCAGCTTCATGTTCTGCCAGATCAGCTCGCCGTCCACCAGCACCTTGGAGGCCTTCATCAGCTCCACGGCGGCGATGGCCGCGGCCGCACCGCCGCCCATGCCGTTGTACAGCGCCACCATCTGCGGCATGTCGGTCATGGCGACCTTCTTGCCGGACATCCAGGCCCAGCCACCGCCGATGGCGATACCGGCGACGATCAGCACGTAGTTGAGCGCAATGCCGTCGCTGTGCAGCAGGGTGGGGTGGATGAAGGTGATCGCGGTGGCGAGCACCATGCCCCAGCCGGCCCAGACGATGCCCTGGCGGGCGGTCTTGGGGGAGGTCATCCCCTTCAGGCCGAGTATGAAAAGAACAGCCGCCAGGAAGTAGCTGATCTGGACGATGAAGTTAATGCTCACGCTTCACCCCCTTCTTCCTTCTTGCTGGGTTTGAACATTTCCAGCATGCGTTCGGTGACCACGTAGCCGCCGGCGGCATTGCCCGCGGCCAGGATCACGGCGATGAAGCCGACCACTTGCTCCGCGACACCCTCGGCGTGCCCCAGGGCCACCATGGCGCCCACCAGCACGATGCCGTGGACGAAGTTGGAGCCGGACATCAGCGGGGTGTGCAGGATGACCGGCACCTTGGCAATCACCTCGTAGCCGGTGAAGGCCGCGAGCATGAAGATATACAGCGCGGTGTAACCTTCGATGAGCATTATTTGCCTCCTTGGACGCGCTCGCGCGCCGGGCCGTTCTTGATCTCGCCGCCGTGGGTCAGGCAGGAGTCGGCGATCACCTGGTCTTCGAAGTCCAGGTTCAGCTCGCCGTCCTTCACGATCAGCTTCATCAGGTTCAGCAGGTTGCGGGCATACATCTCACTGGCGTGGTAGGCCGCGCGGCTGGGGACGTTGGTCGGGCCGTGGACGATCACGCCGTTGTGGTCCACGGTCTCGCCGGCGCGGGTCAGCTCGCAGTTGCCGCCGGTCTCGGCGGCCAGATCGACGATCACCGCACCGCGCTTCATGCGCTCCACGGTCTTGGTGTCGATGATCTTCGGTGCCGGACGACCGGGGATGGCGGCGGTGGTGACCACCACGTCGGCCACACTGATGTGGTCGGCGAGCACCTCGGCCTGCTGCTGCTTTTCCTCATCGGTGAGTTCGCGGGCGTAGCCGCCTTCACCTTCGGCCTTCACGCCGGTGTCGATGAACTTCGCGCCCAGCGACTCGCACTGCTCCTTGGTGGCGGAGCGCACGTCATAGGCTTCCACCATCGCGCCCAGGCGCTTGGCGGTGGCGATGGCCTGCAGGCCCGCCACACCGGCGCCGATCACCACGACCTTGGCCGGACGCACGGTGCCGGCGGCGGTGGTGAGCATGGGGAACAGCCGCGGGGAGAGGTCGGCACCCATCAGCACGGCCTTGTAGCCGGCCAGCGAGGCCTGGGAGGAGAGCGCGTCGATGCTCTGGGCGCGGGAGATGCGCGGCACCAGTTCCATGGAGAAGGCGCTGATCTTGCGCTCCTGGAGCTTCTTGATGCGCTCGTCACCGGTATGGGGCGCCAGGAAGCCCAGCAGCACACTGCCTTCCTTGAGCTTGGCGGCCTCTTCATCGGAGGGGGGCTGGACCTTGAAGACGATATCGGCTTCCTGGTACACGGCATCCGCCGAATCCACCAGCTTCACGCCCTCGTAATCGGCGTCGTCGAAACCGCTTTGTTCGCCGGCGCCTTTCTCCATCAGGAGTTCGACGCCCAACTGGTCGAGCTGCTTGAGTACGCCCGGGACCAGGGCGACGCGACGCTCGCCCGGTTGGGTTTCCCGGGGCACGCCTACACGTATTGCCATAATCTGCTCTCCGTCTTTTACACGGTTCGTTATGGCCGCGGCCTGGGGCCGCGGTGAACCGGCAAGTCGCCCTGCCGGCTCGGGTTTGTGGCGGGAGCGCGGCGTACACAGGTCGGCGCGGACAACGCGGGGCGCGGGCCGCCGGGCCTGTGGAGACTGCGTATCCCCCTTGGCCGGAAAATTTCCGGCAAAAAAAACGCGGTCGGTAGCGTCCGGCCGCGCAGGCGCAAGATACTAACGCATACGCTGTTGATTACAAAGACTTGCGGCGGTGCGTCAGTGGGGGTGTATCGGCCTTTTCACCACAGAGGCACAGAGGGCACAAAGTTGCACAGAGGGTTTGAAGCCGTGCTCTATCCCCTTTCCAGCCCTGTCTTTCCTCTGTGCCCTCTGTGGTGGCTTGCTCGCCCCCCGCGAAACGCCTTACAGCAACGCCGTGACGAACCCGGGATAGATCGCCAGCAACAGCACCACGATCACGGTCGACAACAAAAACGGCCAGATGGCCTTGAAGATGTCGCCGGGGCGCAGTTCCGCCAGTGAGGCGGCGATGAACAGCCCCGTGCCCACCGGCGGGGTGAGCAGCCCCAGCACCAGGGTGATGCAGACCACCACGCCGAACTGATACTGGTCGATACCGTACACCCCGGTGGCGATGGGCAGCAGGATGGGCACGACGATGATCAGCGCGGCGATGGCGTCGATCACGCAGCCGATGACCACCAGCATGACGATCACCAGCAGCATGAAGCTGATCGGGTTCGTGGCCACGGTCTGCATCCAGTCGGAGACCAGCTGCGGGACGTTCTCGAAGATGATCACCCAGCCGAACAGCTGCGCCGTGGCGATGAGCATGAGGATCATCGAGGCGTTGATGGCCGCCTTGTACAGCACCCGGCCGAACATACGCAGCTTGAAGTCCTTGTAGAAGAACTGGCCGACGATCCAGGCCGCCAGCGCGGCGATGGCCGCTGATTCCGTGGCGGTGGCGAAGCCGCCGACGATGCTGCCGACGATCAGCAGCGGCACCAGCCCCGCGGGCAGGCCGTAGGCGATGGCCTGGCCGCGCTCGCGCCAGCTGCGTTTCTCGCCCCGGGGGTAGGGGTTGATCAGGCCGAGAATGAACACCACCAGCAGAAAGCCCACGCCCATCATCAGCCCGGGGATGATGCCGGCGATGAACATATCACCGATGGGGACCTGGGCGAGCACGCCGTAGATGACGAACAGCATCGACGGCGGAATGATGGGCGAGAGTAGCCCGGCGGCGGCGGTGGTGGCCGCGGCATTGGCGCGCCGGTACCCGTTTCTCTCCATCTCGGGCACCATCACCTGGGTCATGATGGCGATCTGGGCCGCGGCCGAGCCGAGGATGGAGGCGAGCATCATGTTCGCCAGCAGGTTCACGTACATCAGCCCGCCGCGCAGGGTGCCGATGAAGGCCTGGGCGGCGTTCATCAGCCGCCGGGTAATGCCGCTCTCGTGCATGATCTCGCCCACCAGCATAAAGAGCGGTATGGCGAGCAGGCCGTAGCTCTCCAGGCCGGCGAACATCTGCTGGGCGTAGGAGAGCAGCAGCACCTCGTTGCCCGAGGCGTAGATATAGGCGATGGCGGTGAGTGCCAGCACGAAGGCGATGGGCAGGCCCAGCAGCAGCAGAAAGACGAAGATCGCGCCGATCATTTCCGCGCCCCCAGGGTTTCGAGCACATTGGCCAGGGCATGCACGGTGAAGGTGACGGCGAACACCGGCATGATCAGCCACAGCCAGACCTTCTTGATGCCCAGCGTGTTGGTGGGCTCGCCGTAGATGAACTGCCCCGTGCTCATGGCGAACTCGCCCGGGTCGAAGCCGGCCTGATAGAACTGGATGGGGCTGAACCAGATCCAGCACAGCCAGATGAAGAACACCCCGAAGCCGAACATCAGCAGATCGTTCACCCGGTTGATTACCCGGCGCGGGGTGCCGCGGAGCATGTCCAGCACCAGGGTGACGCTCACCAGGGAGCGCAGGTGCACGCTCAGCGAGCCCGCCACCAGGGCCGACCAGACCATGGCGTAGATGGCCAGCTCATCTACCCAGTACAGGGCGTAGCCCACGTAGCGGGTGAAGACGTTGAGCAGGATCAGCAGGGCGACGGCGGCGATCAGCAGCGCGGCGGCGACTTTCTCCACCGCGGCCAGCCGGAAACTCAGCGCATAGATCAGGCGCGGCAGGCCCGATGCGCGCTGGTGGCGAGGTGCTTCGGTCATGGGTGTTACTCGGGCAGCGCCCGGCGCGCCTGCGGCGCACCGGGCGGGTCGTTACCGCGTGGCCTGCTACCGGTAGCTGGCGGCTTCCTGCTGCAGCGACTTCAGCGCCGGCGCTTTCTTGCTCCAGCTGTCGTACCACTGCTCGATGGCGTCGCCGAAGAATTCCGGCCCCACATCGACCACGGTCACGCCTTCACGCTCGCGCAACTCCTGGCTCCATTCCTTCTCCAGGCGGGCGTTGTCTTCCAGCAGCGAGACCAGGTGCTCGCGGGTGAGCCGCTGTAGGGTCTGCTGCTCCTCGGCGGACATCTGCGCCCAGGTGCGCGGCGAGACCACGGCCACCATGGGGAACATCATGTGGCGGGAGAGGATCACGTGGGGGGCCACGTCGGTGAACTTCTGCTTCACCATGTTCTCCACGTCCATCTCGATGGCGTCCACCTGGCCGTTGGCGAGCGCGTCATACACGGCCGGCAGCGGCATGGGGGTGGCGGCCACACCCAGCAGGTTGTGGAAGTCGCGGGTGGGGGCGAAGGGGGTGATGCGCACCTTCTTGCCGCGCAGATCGTCCACGCTGTCCACCTCGAAGGTGCTGTTCAGCTGGCGCAGGCCGGCCATGCCGTAGCCCAGGCCCTTGACGCCCACGCGACCCGGCAGTTCGTCGAGGATGGCGTAGGCGGCGTCACTCTGCAGCAGTTTCGCGGCCTGGTCGATGTCTTCCACCAGATAGGGGGCGAAGAACGCGCCCATATTGGGCACCCGGTTGGAGACCTCGGCCATGGTCATGAAAGCCATGTCCAGCGCGCCGGTCTGCAGTTGCTGCAGCATCTGCGCCTCGTTGCCCAGCTGGCCCGAGGGGAAGACGTTGATGGTGTACTTGCCGTCGGTGGCGGCTTCCAGGGATTCGCCCAGTTTCTTGGCTTCCACGGTCCAGCCATGGGGCGGCGGGGTGATCAGGCCCAGGCGCAGGTCCTTGGCTTGTACCGCCATGCTGCCCAGGGTCAGCGCGGCGGCGGTGAGGAGCGCGGTCAGTTTGTAGCTCACGATGGCCTCCTTGGATAGGCGTTTTATCGTTTTTCCATGGGGGACTATAGCGAACTCACAGGGCGGCGGTAAGTCCGCCGTCGATGGTGAGTACACTTCCGTTCATATAGGCGCCGGCGGCGGATGCCAGGTACAGCACCGCGCCCACCAGGTCCTGGGGCTTGCCCCAGCGCCCGGCGGGGGTGCGGCCCCGCACCCAGGCGACGAACTCGGCGTTCTCCAGCAGGGCGGCGTTGAAGTCGGTCTCGAAGTAGCCGGGGGCTATGGCGTTGGCGGTGATGCCGTCGCCGCCGAACTCCACCGCCAGCACCCGGGTGAGCGCTTCCAGCCCGCCCTTGGCGCTGCTGTAGGGGGCGAGCTGCGCCTTGCCCAACCGTCCGACAATGGAGGCGATATTGATGATCCGCCCATAGCCCCGGGGCTGCATGATGCGCGCCGCGGCCTGGGCGACCAGAAAGCAGCCGGTGAGGTCGGTGTCGATGATCCGCCGCCACTCGGCGGCGCTGTACGCCAGTACCGGCTTGCGCTGTTGGATGGCGGCGTTGTTGACCAGAATATCCAGGCCCCGTGCGCGGCCGATGGCGGCGACGGCTTCGCTCACGGCCTGTTCGTCGGCCACGTCGAAGGCGCTGGCGGAGACGCTCAGCCCTTCGCCGCGCAAGGTGTCCACCGCCTGCTCCAGGCCCTCGGGGCGGAGGTCGTTGAGCACCACATGGGCGCCGGCCCGGGCCAGGGCCCGGGCCATCTCCAGGCCGAAGCCGCGGGCCGCGCCGGTGACCAGCGCGGTGCGCTCGTCCAGCGCGAAAAGCCGCTGCAGTGCCGGGTGCATGGCTTAACTCCCCGAGGGCAGGAATTTCTCGGCGAACACCCGGTCAGCGGGCACGCCCCGCTCGGCCAGTGCCTGCTCGGCGGCCTCGATCATGGGCGGCGGGCCGCACAGGTAGGCGTCGGTGGCGGCGGCATCCGGCAGCGTGGTTTCGCTCAACAGATCGGTGACGAAGCCGGTGGGGCCGTCCCAGTGCTGGTCGCCGGTCACCACGATGCGGTGCAGCCGCACCCAGTCGCCATAGGCCTCGATGCGCTCGCGGCCGAACAGCTCCCCCGGCTGGTTGGCGCCGTAGAGCACGGTGACCTGCGGGCGCTCGTCCAGCTGCGCGAGCTCTTCGAGCATGCTCAGCATGGGGGCAAGCCCCGTGCCGCCGGCGATCATCAGCACCTGCCCCGCCCGGGGCTTGCGCAGGAAGAACTGGCCGTAGGGGCCCTGCAGCTGGATCTCGTCACCCACGGCGGCGCGATCACGCAGGTAATCGCTCATCGCGCCCTGCTCCAGCAGGCGGATGAAGAATTCCATCTTGCCCGGCTCGGCGCTGGGGTTGGCGAAGGAGTAGCTGCGCGCCTGCGCCGTGCCGGGAATGGTGATGTTCATGTACTGCCCGGGCAGAAAGGCGGGCGGCTCCTCGGCGGTGCTGAGTTGCAGGCGCATCACCGCGTCGGCTACCGGCTCCAGGGCCTCCACCTTCGCCTGGAGGGTGGTGACTTCCTTGTTCAGCAGCGAGAGCGGATAGCCGAACGCCAGTACCAGATCCGATTGCGGCCGGAACTGGCAGGTAAGCACGTAGCCTTCCTCTTCCTGCTCCGGGGAGAGGGCCTCGTCGCTGATATCGCCGATATCGCCTTCGCCCTCATTGCAATGGGCCATGCAGACGCCGCAGGCTCCCTCCCGGCAGTCGGTTTCCAGCATAAGACCGCTGCGCAGGGCGGCGGTGTAGACGGTGTCGATGGCGGTGGCTTCGAAGCGCCGGGTGGCTCCGTCCTCGAAGACACAGGTGATGCGGTATTTGGGCAGGCCCATGGCTGTTCCCCCGTTCAGTCATTCATGGCCAGCAGCGGTTTGACCGCCTCGCCGCGGATTACCAGCTCGAAGGCCTCGTGGGCGTCTTTCAGCGGGATCACGTGGGAGACCAGTGGGTCCAGGTCCACCAGGCCGGCGTCGATCAGGTCCACGGCCTGCTGCCAGCTGCGCCAGATGCGCCGGCCGTGGATGTTGCGGATGGTCGGGCCGGTGCGCAGCCAGGTGGTCAGGTCCAGCTCCACCGGGTGGGAAGGCGCGCCGATCAGGCGATAGTCCCCGCCCCGGCGCAGGGAATCCAGCGAGGCCCGCAGGCCCGGCTCGGAGCCGCTGAACTCCATGGCCACGTCCACGCCCTCGCCCCGGGTCTGGGCCTTCGCCTCCTTGACCAGATCGCCGCCCTGGCCGGGGTTCACCAGCACGTCGGCGCCCATGCGCTCGGCGCTGGCGAGGCGCAGGGGATTGAGATCGCAGGCGATGACCTTGCGCGCACCCAGAGCCTTGGCGGCCCCCACGGCCATCAGGCCGATGGGGCCGCAGCCGTTGATGAGTACGGTCTGGCCGGACACCCCGGTGCCCTCGTGGCAGGCGTGCACGGCGATGCCGAAGGGCTCCATCATGGCCGAGCGCTCGGCGGGGAAGCCCGCCGGGTTTTTCCAGGCGATGCTGGCCGGCACCACCACGTAGTCGGCGAAGCCGCCGTCGATGTCGATGCCGGGGTAGGTCGTGCTGGCGCATAGATGGCGTTGGTCGAGCATGCAGGGGCGGCAGTGGCCGCAGGAGATGTGACTCTCCAGGCTGACCTGGTCGCCGACGGCAAAGCCGCTCACGCCCGCGCCCACGGTATCCACCACGCCGCAGACCTCGTGGCCCATGACCCGGGGCAGCACCATGCGCCGCGCCATGCGCGGCGCCCAGTGGTAAATGTGCATATCGGTGCCGCAGACGCCGGCGAGCTTGACCTTGAGCCGCAGCTCGCCGGCGCCGGGATCCGGCACCGGGACTTCCCGCAGCTCCAGGCCATCGACCTGGGGCGCGGTCTTGCAGAGTGCGAGCATGCCAGTCTCCTCAGACGTTGTAGACGTCCACCGTGCCGTCGATGGTCTTCTCCAGCATGGTGACCTTCTTGACGGCGATCTTCAGTTCGCCGTCCACTCGGCGCAGTTTCATGTCGTACCACACCCCCCGCGGGGTCACGCCGGTGCGCGGGTCCATGGTGATGACACTCGCCTTGGCGCTGACGGTGACGTGTTCGCCGTCATCGGCCAGCACCCGTACGCTGCCCACGGTATGGCTGGTGGTGGGCAGCGGGGTGGAGGCGTAGGAGTCCCCCGAAGTGAAGCGGAATACCCGATCGGCAATGCCGCGATTGGGCAGGTAGATCAGGCTCAACTCCGTTTCCGGATCCTCGGTGAAGCTGTCCTCGTTGCGCCAGGCGGGCATCCAGAACAGGGCGTCTTCCGTGTACAGGTTCACCCAGTCCTGCCATTGCTTGCGGTCCATCAGATCGGCTTCCAGGGCCAGCAGGTCGTTCACGTCGGCCCACAGTTGCAATTTCTCACTCATTGGTTCAGGCCCCTTTCTCGTCGCTGATCATCTGCTTCAACCACTTGCGGTAGAAGCTGTAATAGAGGGTTTCGAAGTCCCAGTCGCTGTTGCTGCTCACCGGCTTGATGCCCAGTTCCTGCGCCGGGCCGTCCGGGCCTTCCTGCATGCTGGACAGGCCGCGGGTGACGTCGGTCCAGCGGGACAATTCGCCGTGGGCGCCGATCTGGCAGTCTTCCAGCGCCGCCAGGTCATCGGGCGTGGCCATGCCGGTGACCATGTAGAAGTCCTCGAACTTGCGAATCCGCGCCGTGCGGCCTTCCTTGCTCTCGCCCTTGGGCGCGATGCAGTACACGGTCACCAGGGTTCGGTCCACGGACAGTGGGCGGAACACGCGGATCTGCGTGGAGGGCTGGTCCATGAGCAGCATATTGGGGAACAGGCACAGGTTGCGCCCGCGCTCCAGCATCCAGCGCACCTTGTCCTCGGAGAAGCGCTCCAGCAGCTTGTCGCGGTACTGCCACAGCGGGCCCACTTCCGGGGTGGCGCGGCCGGCCCAGATCAACATGTGGCCGTTGTCCAGGTCGTAGCAGCCGGTGGGCACGATCCCGGCGATACGCCCGGCCTCGGTCTTGGCGGTGCCCTCGCGGCCCTCGCGCTCCTCGCGCTGCATCACGGTGGCGGCGAACACCCGGTGCACGGTGCTCACGTGGTAACCGTCCACGCCGTTCTCGGCCTGCATCTTCCAGTTGCCGCGGATGATGTAGTCGGAGTGGCCGCCGATCACCTCGACGCCCTCGGGGGACTGGTCGGCGATCAGGTCGATGAAGGGCTTGGCTTCGCCCAGATGGTCCTCGAGCTCCGGCACATCGGCGTTGAGGCTGCCGAAGACGAAGCCCCGGTAGCTGCCCAGCTTGCCGATGGATTTCAGACTGCGCTCGGCCTTGTCGGCGCCTTCCGGCCAGCCGGTCTTCTCGTTCTTGATACGGGTACAGCGGCCCTGGGTGTTGAAGCACCAGCCGTGGAAGCGGCAGCGCAGGGTGGTGGCGTTGCCCTGACGGCGCTCGGTCAGCACCGCGCCGCGGTGAGCGCAGGCGTTGATGAAGCCGTTGAGCTTGCCTTCCTTGTCGCGGATCACCAGCACCGGCTGACGGCCGATGAAGGTGGAGTAGTAGTCACCCGTGTTGGGCACCTGGCTCTCATGGCACAGGAACACCCAGTCGTTCTCGAAGATCTGCTTCATCTCCCGCTCGAACAGGGCTTCGTCGGTGTAGATGCTGCGATCGACCCGGAAGATGCCGTCTTCCAGGCGGTTGTCCACCATGTCCTCGGGGCGCACGGACGGCTGCCCTGCAAGCGGCTTGGGGTTTGCACTCATGACGGTTCTCCTCTGGTAAAACGTCAGCCGCGCGCTTTTACAGCGCCGGCGGCACCACTACGGTCAGCGCGGCTCTGCCACCAGGCCCAGGTCAGGGCGATCAGGGCGAGGGCCAGGCCGACCTTGTCGGTGTGGAAACCGAGCGGCACGATGCGGCCGTTCTCGGGGATGATCAGCAGTAGCCCGCCGACCAGTGACAGTGCTCTCAGGGCGCGGCCGATAACGCCGAACAGATAGCCCTCCACCGCCGCGGCCAGCATCAGGAAGCCGATCACGGCGGTGCTGAAGGCGATGGCGGTCTCCATCCAGCCCTCGCCCTGCAGCAGCAGCGACGGCGAGGCGACGAAGATGAACGGCACGATGAAGGCCACCAGCCCGAAGCGCAGCGAGCTCCAGCCGGTGCGCATGAAGGGCGCGCCGGCCATGGAAGCGGCGGTGAAGGAGGCCAGGCACACCGGCGGGGTAATCATGGAGAGCACGCCGAAGTAGAGCACGAACAGGTGCGCGGCCAGCGGTTCCACCCCCGCGGCCACCAGGGCCGGGGCGATGAGGGTGGCCATCAGCACGTACACCGCCGTGGTGGGCATGCCCATGCCGAAGACGATGGCGGTGACGGCCGCGATCACCAGCAGCACGATCAGGATGGAGCCCGCCGCCTCGGCGATGCTCAGGCCCAGCGAGAAGCTGAGCCCCGTGGTGGAGAGCACGCCGACGATAATGCCCGCCGCCGCGGTGATGGCGATGATGTCGAGCAGGCTGCGCCCGGTGCCCTGCAGGACGCGATAGAGCGCCCTGGGCCGTATGGAATGTTCGCGCACGAAGGCGGCGGCGGCGATCACCGCGATCAGACTGGCGAAGGCCGCCTGTTCCGGGCGCCAGCGGTAGCCGAACAGCAGCACCATGAGCATGACGATGGGCACCAGGTACGGCCAGTGCTTCTTGAAGGTGGCGCCGGCGTCGGGGCGCTCTTCACGGCTCAGGGGGCGATGACCATTGCGCGCCGCGTGCAGGTGGATCTGCACCAGCAGTGCCATGTAGAACAGGATCGCCGGCAGCAGGGCCGCCAGAGCCACTTCCGTGTAGGGAATGCCCAGGAACTCCGCCATGATGAAGGCGGCCGCCCCCATGATGGGCGGCAAGAGCTGCCCGCCGGTGGAGCCCACCGCCTCGATGGCGCCCGCCTGGTGGCCCTTGTAGCCGGTGCGCTGCATCAGCGGGATGGTGACGATGCCGGTGGTGGCCACATTGGCCACGGCGCTGCCGGAAATCGAGCCGAACAGCGAGGAGGCCAGCACCGAAGCCTTGGCGGAGCCGCCCCGGTAGCGGCCCATGGCGGCCAGCGGCAGATCCAGGAAGATCTGCCCGCCACCGAGCCGGAACAGGGCGTTGCCCAGCAGCACGTAGGCGATCACGGTGCTCACCACCACGGCGAGCGGCGTGCCCAGGATGCCGGAGGTGTCCAGGTGCAAAAAGCCCAGGAAGAAGTCGACCTGCTGGGCGCTGCCCTGGAAGGCACCGGGCATCTTGTCGGCCACCAGCGCGTAGCTCAGCGCCGCCAGTACCAGGATGACCATGGCCCAGCCGGTGAGCCGGCGCAGGGCCTCGATCACCAGCAGCAGCGTGAGCGCGGCCGCGGTCATGTTGAAGTAATACTCCTGGCCGTTGCCGAGGTAGCCGATGCCCACCAGCCATTCGTAGCGAATGGCGGTCTGGGCGCACAGCGCCACGGCCAGCGCGGCCAGGAGAATATCGTAGAGGGGAGGACGGCCCGGGCCGTCCTCGCTGAGGATGGCGCTGCCGGCGGGCTTGAGCAGGAAAGTCGCGCTCAAGCCCAGGCCCAGCACCGCCAGTGCCGCCTGTTGACCCCACATGGCGTAGCCGAAGTAGGAGGTAATGTTGAAGGCATAGGCCATGCCGAACACTGGAATGGCGGCCAGGAGTGCCTGGGCCAGCCACAGCCAGGGCCCGCGCAGGCGCGCGCTCGACGCCACCACGGCGCCGTTTTCGGCTTTCGTTACCATGTGGGGTCTCCTGCTGTGTCAGCAGTTACTGCGCGGCTTTCAGGTTTTCCTGATGGGAGGCTTCCACCGCCGTGCTCCACATGCCCTTCTCTTCATAGAAGCGACGGGCGCCCTCGTGCACGGGCAGGGTCAGCTCGGCGTTGACCATCTGCTCGGGGATCCAGCGCTTGAACACGCCGCTCACCTCGCGCAGCTGGTCCACATTCTCGTAGATGGCCTTCACCAGCTTGTAGACCGCGTCATCGGAGGCGTCGGCGCCGGCCACCAGGTAGAAGGGGTAGCTCCAGACGTTGATGTCGGAGAGCACGCCCACATTGGCGCCTTCCTTGTAGGCGCGGATCACGCCGGCGGGGAAGTGCGCGCGGGTGGCCTTCACGGCTTCCGCGGAGTCGTTCAGGCTGAGGAAGCGGATCGGCTTGGAAGCGTTCACCTCCTGCACGATGGCCTGGCCCAGGGGCACGCACATGGCCACCTCGGCGCGGCCGTCGGCGAGCGCCTGCACGGCGGTGCGGGAGTGGGTCACCGGGACCACCTGCACGTCATCCCAGCTCAGGCCCAGATTGGCCAGCTGCGCGGTGCCCAACTGCTCGCAGGTCTTGTGGGCGGAGAACACGCCGGTCACGCGTCGGCCCCTCAGGTCTTCGGCGCTGCGGATGTCGGAGTCGCGGTTGACGATGATGCCGAGTTCGTTGGTGAAGCCTACAGCGGCCACCCGCAGGTTCTTTTGCGGGGTGCGGTAGCCGGTACCGCCGCGCAGGGCGTTGTAGGAGTCGGCGGCGTTCATCAGGGTGAATTCGGCCTGGCCGTTGTTCACCTGGGGTACGTAGACCTGGGGGCCGCTCATGGGAGCGGCCAGCACGGTCATGTCGGTGTGCCGGGAGCCTACGCTGGCGATGGCGGAGCCGGTGGTGTGCACGATGGAGCCGGTGGGGGCGGTGAGCAGGCGCACGCGCTCTTCGGCGGCGGCACTCACGGACAGGGCCAGGGCGGCGCCGGCGGCGACGGTTTTCAATAGGGTGCGATTGAGCTTCATGGCTCGTCTCCTCCAAATTGATTATTTATCGGCGACCGTGCCTGCCCTGAGGCAGGCTGCCGGTCGCTCTGTTTATTGCTCCGCGATGGAGCGGAGTCCACTCGAATATAACACTGGTCCCCGATTTAGCAATGCAATCTATATTTTCGATCTGATCAGCGAGAGACGCCCCCCGGCGTCTGACGCAGTCCGCGCACCAGCCACAGCAGGCTCAGCAGTTGCAGGCCCGCCAGGCTGCCGAAGGCCACCTGGTAGCCCACCGGGCTGAGTGCCTCGCCGGGGATGCTCCAGGCCTCCACCACCACGCCGATGCCCCACTGCAGAACGAAGGCGCCGGCGAATACCACCAGGTTCAGGGCGGTGTTCACGCGCCCGGCCAGCGCCGGCTCGTGCAGCCCCACCAGGCCTGAGTAGAACAGCGTGCCGCTGGCGCCGAGGAAGGTGTAGAGCATCCACAACAGCAGGTGATGCTCGGCCGGTTGCCAGGCCACCAACAGGTTCATCAGGCAGAAACCGCTGAGGCCCGCGGCGCTGATCCACAGCGGCGGGATACGCGCGCGCAGCCGGTCCGCAAGTGTCGCCCAGGCCGCGAAGCCCGCGGTCAGCGCCACTGCCACCCACAGCAGGTGGGTACCCACTTCGGCGCGGCTCAGCCCGCCCACGTCCCGAAACCAAAGGCCCACCCACAGCCCCTGCACCGCCAGTGACAGGGCGTGGGCGGTGAAGGCCGCCGGCGCCACCATCCAGAAGTGCTGACCGGCGAGCAGCCGACTCAGTGCGCGCACTTGCTGGCCCAGGGTTTCACCGCGGCTCTCGCTGGGCTTTTCAGGCACCACCCACCACAGCAGCAGCGCCATGAGCACACAGGCCACGGCCAGCAGCAGGAAGAGCGAGCGCCAGGAGGCGTGGCTGATGAACAGTTCCACAGGTGCCGAGGCGCTCATCATGCCCAGCCCGCCTATGGCCATCAGATACCCGTTGAGCAGCGACAGACGCTGGGGCCCGAACCACAGGCTGAAGGCCTTGAAGCTCGCCATCAGGCAGGAGGCCATGCCCATCCCGGCCAGCGCCCGCCCCAGGGTGAGGGTGGCGAGGCTTTCGCCCAGGGCGAACAGCAGCGAGCCCAGGCCCGCCACCAGCAGCAGTGAGGCTTCCACCCGGCGCGGCCCGTAGCGGTCCAGCAGCAGGCCCACGGGCAGCTGCGCCAGCGCGAAGGCGAGGAAGAAGGCGCTGGTCAGCAGACCCAGTTCCGAGGCGCTGATCGCCAAGTCCGCCTGCAGGGTGCTGCCCAACATGGCATTCAGCGCCCGGTAGGCGGTGGACAGAAAATGCCCCAGGGCGAAGGGCACGAAGACGATCATCATCAAGCGCGCCGCGGAATGGGTCGCGGCAGCGGTGGCTTTGCTCATGGGGCAACCTTGGGCAGTACCGACCCGCGGGGCGGTGTTGAGGAAACATGGATTGCTTCCCTGGGGCCTCTGGCCGGCGGCCCCGGGGGATCGATCCCTGCCTCCTGAAGAGCTGGATTGAAAACAGGCTGCCAGCGTGCGTCGATGCTTGCAATTAATCTCGATTCTATATTTTCCTTAGGCTGTGCGATGATCCATACAGGCGGAGACAACGAGCGGGGGGATGCCGAAATGATGCCGAACGACCTGGCGGCGGCCGCGGAGCCACCGAAGACCATGACCGATTACGCCTACGGGCGCTTGCGCGAGGACATCATCGCCGGGTCGCTGGCGCCGGGGGCGCGACTGCGGGTGGACCAGCTGCGAGAGCGCTACGACATCGGTGCGACCCCGCTGCGTGAGGCGCTGAGCCGGCTGTCGGCGGACGGTTTCGTGCTCGCCCACGGGCAGCGGGGTTTTCGCGTGGTGCCCATGAGTGCGGAGCACCTGGAGGATCTGACCCGGGTGCGGGTGCTGATCGAGTGCGAAACCCTGCGCGACAGCATCCTCCACGGCGATGAGCGCTGGGAGGCGGGGGTGGTGGCGGCCTATTACCAGGTGAGCAAGCTGGAGGGGCGGGCGGATGCCCGGTACGAGGATTGGGAGCGGCTGAACGATGCGTTCCACTCCGCCTTGCTGGCCGGCTGCCGCTCCGAACTGCTGCCCGGTATCCACCGCAGTCTGTACGACCAGCACATGCGGTATCGCAATCTTTCGCGTCAGGTGCGACAGGATGTGCCACGGGATGTGCGCGGCGAACACGAGGCGATCTACCAGGCGACGTTGGAGCGGGACGTGGCGGCGGCCTGCGAGGCCACCGAGCGGCATATCCGCCGCACCATGGAGATAACCCTGGAGCTGGTGCGCAAGGGCAAGCTGCTGCTCAAGCCCGCCTAGCGGCAGACGGCGGGCCTAGACCCGCACGATGATCTCCAGCGGGCCGCGCTTGTTCTGCACGTTTACCGACACGTGGCGCGGATGACGGCGCAGAGCGAGATCCACGCAGGCCTCGCCCAGTTGCAGCTGGCGGATCTGCAAGGATGGTATGTAATCGGGCAGCTGCGGGTTGTTGAAGCACAGCCGCTGGCGGGGCGCGTCGAATTCCAGACCCAGGCAGGCCTGCAACAGCTGAAACACCGCGCCACTCGCCCAGGCCTGGGGCAGGCAAGCCACCGGGTACAGGGTGGGCCCCTGACCGGGCAGCCGGGTGAAGCCGCAGAAAAGCTCGGGCAGGCGTTTCAGATCCACCGCCAGGGCGGTGTCGAACAACCCGGTCATCAGCCGCAGCACTTCTTCCTTGAACCCGTAGCGGGCCAGCCCCGCGGCGATCATGGCGGTGTCGTGGGGCCAGACCGAGCCGTTGTGGTAGCTCATGGGGTTGTAGCGCGCGCTGCCCTTCGCCACGGTGCGTATGCCCCAGCCGCTGAAGGTTTCGCGGGCGAGCAGGGTGTCGGCCACCCGCCGGGCCTTGTCCGGTTCGGCGATGCCGCTGTGCAGCGCATGGCCGGCGTTGGACGAGACCACCGCGCAGGGGCGTTTGTCACCGTCCAGGGCCAGGGCGTAGCAGCCGATCTCCTCCACCCAGAAGGCCTCGTTGAAGCGTTTTTTCAGGCTCTCGGCCTGGGCATGCAGAGCAGCGGCGCGGGCCTCGTGGCCGAGCAGCGCGGCCAGGTCCGCGGCGGCGTGCTTGGCGGCGTAGACATAGCCCTGCACTTCGCACAGGGCGATGGGCGGTTCCGCGTCGCGGCCGTCGGCGTGGAACACGGAATCTTCGGAATCCTTCCAACCCTGCTGCACCAGGCCATTGGTGCTGTGGCGGGCGTACTCCACGAAGCCGTCGCCGTCCGCGTCGCCATAATCGTCTATCCAGGCCAGGGCGCGTTCTATGTTCGGCCATATGCGCTCGATCAGTGCCCGGTCGCCGCTGCGCCGGTAGTAGGCGCCCGCCAGCTGCACGAACAGCGGGGTGGCGTCGACGCTGCCGTAGTAGCCGGCGAAGGGCACCTCGCCCAGACGCGCCATCTCGCCCTGGCGGGTCTCGTGGAGGATCTTCCCCGGTGCCGCGTCCTTCGTCGGGTCCAGGGTGTCTGCCTGGTGCGCGGCGAGATAGGCCAGCACGCCGCGAGCGAGCTGCGGGCGTACCGTCAGGCACTGCAGGGCGGTGATCAGGCCGTCGCGGCCGAAGGGCGTGCTGAACCAGGGCACGCCGGCGTAGGGGTAGGGGCCTTGGGGGGTGGGGCTGGTGAGCATGGTCAGGTCCGCCACCGAACGCTCCAGCCAGTCATTGAACTGTTCGTGAGAGCTGCTGATGCGGGCCTGCTCGCAGCGGCTTTGCCGGTGTTCGCGCTGGGTCTTGCGCAGGGCGGCGGGGTAGCTCAGGGGCGTCGGGCACACGCCGTCCTGCTCGCAGAGCACGCTGATGAAAAGCTCCCAGTGCGCGCCCGGCGCCAGTTGCACGTCGAAGCGCGCCGTATGCTCGTTCAGCCGCGCGGGTGTTTCGCTGAAGTGAATGCGGGTGCAGCGGTGCACGCCGTCCAGCCCCTGGTAGCCCAGGGTGAGGGTATCCGCTTCCAGCTGCTCTTCCTGCAGATGACCGCGCTGCCGACGGGAGTGGCCGCGTACCTCGAAGATATCGGCATAGTCCGCGTCCATGCTCAGCTCGAGCCAGGTGCTCTCCGGGCGCAGGCCGTAATTGCTGAGCCGCAGATGCTCGTATTGGGCGCCGTCCCGCAGCACCCGGGCGCGAAACAGGTGCAGCGTACCCTTGGGCAGGACCAGGGTGTGGTCCTGGTGGATGTCCGGGGTGGTCAGATCGGCGTGCAGCAGCTCGTTGCCCTCGCTCACCGAGGCATTGAGCAGCAGCGGATTGCGTCCGCTCAGCTGCAGCTCCCAGCGTGAGAGATAGCGCGTGCCCCGGTGGAAAAGCCCCGCCTCGCCATTGCCCAGTGGGGCCATGTCGCCGTGGCGGTCGCACAGGGAAAAGCTTTCGCCGGCCTTGAGCACGTGCGTGCGGTCGTCGGCCCGCGAGGAGGTGGCCAGCACATACCACTGCTCGTCGACCCGGATCAGATCCTCCGCCACGCGCGCACCTCCTTCGCTGTTCCGTGTGGCACCAGCAGTTCGTCATACAGGCGCAGGTAGTCCCTCGCCATGCGCTCGGCCGAGAAGTGCCGCTCGAACAGATTCCGACAGCTGCGTCGATCCAGTTCGGGCAGCCGGGCCACGGCCGCCACCGCTTCGTCGATGCTGCGCACCACGAAGCCGTTCACCCCGGGCCGGATGAGCTCCGGCACCGAACCGTGGTCCCAGGCGATCACCGGGGTGCCGCAGGCCATGGCTTCGATCATCACCATGCCGAAGGGCTCGGGCCAGTCGATGGGAAAGAGCAGGGCGGCGGCCCCGCCCAACAGCGCCTGCTTGCGGGCATCGTCCACTTCGCCCAGGTACTCCACCTGGGGGTGGGCCAGCAGGGGCGCGATGTGGCGGTGGAAATAATCCTGGTCGGCCGGGTCCACCTTGGCCGCCACCTTGAGTGGTCGGCCGCTGCGCAGGGCGATCTCGATGGCCCGGTCCAGGCGTTTCTCCGGTGAGATGCGACCGATGAACACCAGGTGTTCGCCGGGCCTGTCGCTGAATGTGTAGAGGGTCGTGGGGAGGCCGTGGTGGATGGTGGCGCGCCAGCCGGCACCGGGCAGGGGGCGGCGCTGGGCGTCGGAGATGGAGACCACGGGCATGTCCGGGAACTGCCTATACAGCGGCGGCAGTTCCGGTAGGTCCAGGCGCCCGTGCAGGGTGGTGAGGTGGGGCAGGCGCAGGGCGCGGCTGAGCGGAAAGTGCAGGTAGTCGATATGGAAATGCAGGATGTCGAATTCGCCGCGGCGGCGCGCCACCTGGTCGAGTTGACACAGATGCGGCGGCAGGCTGCCGGGCCGCTCGGGGTCCAGGCGCAGGGCGCGGGGAGTGACCGGGTGCAGCTTGGCGCGGGTGCGTGAATCACCGCTCGCGAACAGCGTGACCTGATGGCCCTGGGCCACCAGCTCTTCCGTGAGATAGCTCACCACCCGTTCGGTGCCGCCGTACAGCCGCGGCGGCACACTTTCGTACAGCGGCGCGATCTGTGCGATATGCATGGCCCGCTCCTTATCCGTGGACAGGCAAGCCAACTATGGGGGCGGTGAGCGTGGGGCGAAAGTTGCGCGGCCCGCCGGGGTCAGGCGGCTTGCAGCGACTCGAAGGTGTCGGCGTTGGGGCAAAAGGCCGCGCAGGTGGCGGCATTGTCGCCCCGGGCGAGGGCCCGGGCGCAGCGGTACTGGGCCGGGCAGCCGGCGCAGACCCGCTGCATGTCCTCCAGCCGTGCGCCCTCGGCAATGCCCTCGGGTTTCACACCGAAACGGCGCATCATGCGCGGCAGGCGCTCGCGCCATTCGCCGCCACTGAGTAGCAGCCCGCGAAAGCCGTCGCGATCCACGCCCAGTTCCTTGTACAGGCGGCCCAGTTCCGCGTCGCCCAGCTCCAGGTGCAGCCGGCGTTCGGTGGCGGCGGCCATCATGCCGCGGAAGAGTTCGCGGGTTCTGTCCCGAAGATACTGCGTGTTCATGGTGAGTCCTCCCTTTGCATGGCGGCAGTATGCAAGGGCGTCGCCGACGCGCGCCTTGATGCGCATCAAGGGCGGCGAGCCGCGTGCCTACCAGAACAGCGCGATCAGGATGCCGCCGAGCGCGAGGCGGTAGACCACGTAGGGCAGGAGGCCGAAGCGGTTCAGCCAGCGCAGGAAGTAATGGATGCACAGGAAGGCGGTGATGGCCGCGAGCACGCCGCCAAGGAGAAAGGCGCCCCATTGTACCGGTTCGCCGCTACCGGCCAGTTGCAGCAGCTTGTGGGCCGAGGCGAGCACGGTCACCGGCACGGCCAGCAGGAAAGAGAAGCGCGCCGCCGCTTCGCGGTCCAGCCCGATCATCAGTCCGGCGGTCATGGTGATACCGGAGCGGGAGGTGCCGGGTATCAGGGCGAGGGCCTGGGCGCCGCCCACGATCAGCGCATCGCGCAGGCCGATGCTCGCCAGGCCCCGCGCGCGGCGCCCGAACACATCCGAGAACCCCAGCAGCAGGCCAAAGAGAATGGTGGTGACGGTGATCACCGTCACCGAGCGCAGCTCGCCTTCGATGAAATCGGCGAACAACAGGCCCGCCAGGCCCACGGGAATGGTGCCCAGCACCAACAGCCAGGCGAGTCGACTCTCGCCCACGTGGCGCCGTTGCACGACGCTGGCCAGGCCATCGCCGCCCAGTTGCCACAGGTCCCGGCGGAAATAGGCCACCACCGCCACCAGGGTGCCCAGATGCACCGCCAGATCGAAGCCCAGCCCCTGGTCCGGCCAGTCACCGAACACGGGGGTGAGAATCAGGTGGGCGGAGCTGGAGATGGGGAGAAATTCCGTGATGCCCTGCACCACCGCGAGCACTACGATCTGCAATAGGGTCATCAACGCGTTCCTTGCGCCCGGGCGTGTTCTGTGGGGTCCTCGTCGAGGTAGGGGTCGTCCTCGAACAGCTCGTCGTCGTAGTATTCGATGGGCGGATTGCCGTCATGGATGCGCGTGCGGCGCATCTGCAGCCAGGCTTCACGGGTGAACAGATACGGGTCCAGCGCCGCCTCGTCGCGGATGCGCACGGCCCGCTCCAGCTCCGCCCGGCGGTTGATCACCTCGACCACGCGCAGGCCAATCAGCGCGCCGCCGCTCACCGTGTAATTGAGCACATCGGTGAGCGCCGCCACGGGTATCCCCCCCACGTCCCGCACACTATTGGGGCCGAACAGCGGCAGCACCAGATAAGCCCCCGGGCCGGCGCCCCAGACCCCGAAGCTCTGGCCCAGGTCCTCGTCGTGGGGCGGCATGCCCAGGTGGCTCGCCGGGTCCCACAGGCCCAGTACGCCGAGGGTGGTGTTGGTGAGAAAACGGCCGGTGTCCAGGGCGCCGCGCTGGAACTTGCCCTGCAGCAGGTCGTTGAGCACCACGTTGGGGTAGCCGGCGTTATGGAAGAAGTTGCTCAGCCCGGTGCGCACGAAGCTCGGGGTGATGCGCGCCCAGCCGCGGGCGGTGGGGGCGAGCACATGGCGGTCGATGCTGTCATTGAACCCGTAGACGACGCGGTTGCCGGGTTCCAGCGGGTCGTAGGTTTCGCCCTGCAGTGCGCCCTGGCTGGCGCAGCCGCCGAGCAGCAGCGCGAGGAGGAGCAGGGTGGCGATCCGTGCGGGCGTGCGGAGCATGGGTGTTTTCCCCCGGGGATGGGCGGCGGCGCTCAAGCCGCGGCCGTGTGTTGTTCTTGCAGGAATTCCAGTACCGCGGCGTTGAATGCCCGAGGTTTCTCCACCAGGAACATGTGCGCGGAGTCGGGAATCACGACCAGGCGGGCGCCGGGAATATGGGCGGCCAGGTACTCGGCGTTGGCCAGCGGCCAGATTAGGTCCTGGGCGCCGTGGATCACCAGGGTGGGGACCTGGATTCCGGCGAGCCGGGGCGAGTTGGGGGGGTGGTCCAGGCAGGCCTGCAGTTGCGCGGCATAGGCCTCGGGCGGTTGCGGGCAGGCGGCTTGGAAACGCAGCAGGCGCTCGGCCAGGTCGGGCACTTTCGCCAGGAAATCCGGGTGGTAGAAGCTCCGGACCCAGGCCTGCATCACCGTCTCCGGGCTGTGCTCGGCGCGGTCCATGAGCAGCGCCTGCTCGACCTCCGTCTCCGCGGGGACGAACGCCGGGTCATTCGCCCCCACGCCGGTGCAGGCGAGAACCAGGCTGCGTACCCGCCCTGGGTGCCGGTGGTAAAACTCCTGCGCGATGAGCCCGCCCATGGAAATGCCCAGCACGTGGGCGGCGTCCAGGGCCAGGTGCTGGAAAAGGGCGGCCAGGTCACCGGCGAAATCGCTCATGTGGTAGGGCCCGGCGGGCTTGTCCGACTGGCCCGCGCCGCGGTTGTCCATCATCACCAGCCGGTAATGACGGGCGAGGGCGGCGGTCTGCAGGCTCCAGCCCTGAACGACACCGGCCAGCCCGGTGATGAGCACCAGGGTCTCGGCGGACTGTGGATCATGTTCGCGCTCGATGACTTCGTAGTAAAAGCGCAGGCCGTCGTGTTGGAAATACGCCATGGGTTCTTGTGCCGCCGGCGGGCGGATTCTGTCGCGGTACGGGTGGCTGAGTATAATCGTCGCGCGGTTTCAGGTCATTGCAGACCTTGGATGGGGCCGATCATTCAACAGCGCCCGCGGGTCTGGCGTCGCGTTGGCGGGAAGGGGCGGTGACGGCCGTTCCGCGGGTCAGACCTGAGCGGATTGTTCGCGTTCGCCGCTGATGTCCTGTTTCTGGGCGATGAAGTACAGGGGCTCGCCCTGGTTGTCGCGCACCAGGGAGAGCTGGACGCGGGTCCAGCGAGTCTCGCCACGCTTGTTCAGGTAGCGCTGCTCGTAGCTGCAGTGCTTGGCATCCGCGCCGATCAGCTTCTGCATGCAGCCGGGGGTGGTCTGCCAGTCGCCGGGATGGGTGATATCGTCCAGGCTCAAGTGACGCAGCTCGTCGCGGCTGTAGCCCACCAGTTCGCAGAAGGCCTGGTTGACCCGCAGCAGGCGGCGCCGGGTGTCGAACAGCACCATGCCGCCCGGGGCTTCCTCGAACACGCCTCTGAACAGCGCCTCGCGCTCGCGTAGCGCCTGTCGCGGGGCGCTGTGGTCGCTGGCGTCGCGGATGACCGAGACGATGGCCGTGGGGCGGCCCCGTTCGTCGGCGATGATCCGGTGGGTGGTCTCCAGCCACACGTAGTGGCCCGCGGCGTGGCGCATGCGGTGGTTTAACGCATACACGCCCGGTGCCCGCAGGGCTTCCTCATGCGCGAGGCGAATGCGGTACACATCGCCCGGGTGGAAGAGCTCGTAGGCGGAGCGGCCGATGAGCGCCTCGGGTTCATGGCCCAGCAGGCGTCGGCTGGCGGGCGAGACGTACTCGAAAACGGCATTCTCCGGGGTGGCTTGGGTGATCAGGTCCGAGGCGTGGTCGGCCAGCAGGCGGTAGCGGGCCTCGCTGACGGCCAGCTCCTCCAGGGCCTGCTGCTTTTCGCTGAGGCTGTGGTTCAGGGCCGCGTTGCTCTCGGCCAGTTCCCGGGTGCGCACGGCCACTTCGGCGGCCACCAGGTCGGCGCGTTGTTGTAGATGGCGCAGGCGTGCCACGGCCAGGGTGGTGAGCAACAGGCCACAGAGCAGGGCGGCGAAGCCGCTGGCCGGAATGCCGGCCGGTTGCGGCATGAAGCTGATGCGCCATTGCCGGCCGCCCAACTCCAGGGTTTCCTGGTGCGCCACCGGCGGCAGCGCCGCGCCGTCAGCATGGCTGCTATAGAGCAAGATCGGCGTTTCACCGCTGACGTCTTCGATGCGCAGCGGTGTTTGCCCCTGGGCCATGTCGGGGCCGAAGATCGTCAGGAAAGTGCGCTGCAGATCGAACACCAGCGCGATGACGCCAAGGACATCGTCCTCCGAGAGGCTGTTGCGGGGGATGGGCATGAAGGCGACCACGCCGGTAATCCGGGTATCGCTGACCAGTGATACCGGCGGCCCCAGTACTGTTCGACGTTCGGCGACAGCGCGTGTCAGCGCCTCGGCGTTTTCATCATATTCGCCGCCGGGGCTGAAGCCGCGCATGGTCTCCAGCGTGCCGGGCAAGCCGGTCTCGGTGGTGACGTAGGTGGTGATGCCGGGGGTGGTGGCGCGTCGGCCCTGGGCGGCCCGCTCCCAGACCCGAAAGTCCGGATCCTCGGCGCGTTGTTCGCGCACGAAGGCTTCACGCTGCGCCGCCGCCACGCGCTTCAGCCAGAGAATATTGTGCACCTCCGGGTAGGTGCTGAGCATCATGCGGAAGAAGGTGTAGCGCTCGCGGCGGGTGACCTTGTCGGATGCGGCGACCAGCGCATTGGCGTGCAGGGTGAGATCCAGGGCGCGTTGCATACCGTTCTGGAGCAGGTAGCTGCGTTCCGCCGCGACCTGCGCCAGCCGGGCCTGCCAGCGCTGCTGGTTCCAGTGGTGGCTCAGGGCCACCAGCGCCATGGTAACCACAAGGCCCAGCAGCAGCGTGAGCCATTGCTGGGCGTGTGATCGAAGACGGGGGCGGGCGGAGGTCATGGCGCGGCGTCTGTGGTTATTGTTTTCGCTGCGCGGCGCGCAGCGGGCTCAACCGCCGCCGGGTCTGGAGTCGGCGGCGAATTCGAAGGCGTCCGAGAACACCCGGTCGTCCTGCATACCGTGCGCGCTGAAATCCCGCGTGGCGGCGTGGATCATGGCCGGTGGGCCGCTGAGATACAAGTCGTAACCGGCCAGCCGCGGGTGGTCCTGCAGCAGGATGTTATGCACCAGCCCGGTGCGGCCTTCCCAGGCGTCTTCCGGCTGGGGTTCGGAGAGCACCGGCGTGTAGTGAAAGTTGGGGTGCTGCTCGGCCCACTGGCGGGGCAGGTCGTCCAGGTACAAATCACGCTTCGCCCGCACGCCCCAGTAGAGGTGGATGGGGCGCTGCACGCCGTGGTGGAAGGCGTGCTCCAGCATGCCCTTGAGCGGCGCGAAGCCGGTGCCGCCGGCCATCATCAGGATGGGCCGCTCGGAATCCTCGCGCAGGTAGAACTGGCCGTGGGGGCCTTCCAGGCGCAGCAGCGCCTTTTCCTTCATCTCGGTCATGACGAAGGCGGTGAACTCGCCCCCTTCCACGTGGCGCACGTGCAGCTCCAGCGCCTCGTCGTCGTGGGGGGCATTGGCCAGCGAGAAGGCGCGGCGGCGGCCGTCCTTGAGCAGGATGTCCACGTACTGGCCGGCGAGGAATTGCAGCCGCTGCTGCCCCGGGGGCTGCAGGTACAGGCGCACCACGTCGTGGGCGAGTTGTTCCTTGCGTATCACCCGCACCGGCAGCTTGCGAGGCTGGATGTCGTCGGCGGCGCGCACCTCGCGCACCTCGATGACCAGGTCCGAGCGCGGCTGGGCCTGGCAGAACAGGGCCTGGCCCACGGCCTTCTCGGTGGGGTTCAGCGCCGGCGGCTCGCCCTGGGGGTAGTCGATATGGCCTTCCACGACCTTGCCCGCGCAACTGCCGCAGGTCCCGCCCCGGCAGCTGTAGGGGATGATGTGGCCGGCCCGCAGGGCGGCGTCCAGAATGTTCTCGTTCTCCTCGGCGGGAAAACGGGCGCCGGTGTTCTCGATGGTGATGGTGTAGCTCATGGGTGCATTGTCGCCCATTTGTCGGCCGCAGGAGAAGGGTGGTGGGCCCTGCTGCGCGTCAGTCCGTGTCGGTGTCCAGGCCGAATTCGTGCCAGCGGGCGTCCACCCGCGCCTTGATCGCCGGGTCCATGACGATGGGCCGGCCCCATTCCCGATCGGTCTCGCCGGGCCATTTGTTGGTGGCGTCGAAGCCGATCTTGCCGCCCAGACCCGAGACCGGCGAGGCGAAGTCCAGGTAGTCGATGGGGGTGTTCTCGATCAGCACCGTGTCGCGCACCGGGTCCATGCGGGTGGTCATGGCCCAGATCACATCCTTCCAGTCCCGGGCGTTGACGTCCTCGTCGGTGACGATGACGAACTTGGTGTACATGAACTGGCGCAGGAAGCTCCACACCCCCAGCATCACCCGCTTGGCGTGGCCCGGGTACTGCTTCTTCATGGTCACCACCGCCATGCGGTAGGAGCAGCCCTCGGGGGGGAGGTAGAAATCGGCGATTTCCGGGAACTGCTTTTGCAGGATCGGGACGAAGACTTCGTTGAGCGCGACCCCCAGCACCGCCGGCTCGTCCGGCGGGCGGCCGGTGTAGGTGCTGTGGTAGATGGGCTCGCGGCGGTGGGTGATGCGCTCCACGGTGAACACGGGAAAGCTGTCCACCTCGTTGTAGTAGCCGGTGTGATCGCCGAAGGGGCCTTCCGGGGCCATGTCGTCGGGGTAGATATGGCCTTCGAGGATGTATTCGGCACTGGCCGGCACTTCCAGATCGGAGCCCAGGCAGCGCACCAGTTCGGTCTTCGAGCCGCGCAGCAGGCCGGCGAAGCCGTATTCCGAGAGGCTGTCCGGGACCGGGGTGACCGCGCCCAGGATGGTGGCCGGGTCCGCGCCCAGGGCGACAGCCACGGGGAAGGGCTCGCCGGGGTGGGCTTCCTGCCAGTCGCGGAAATCCAGCGCCCCGCCCCGGTGTGCGAGCCAGCGCATGATCAGGCGGTTGCGGCCGATCACCTGCTGGCGGTAGATGCCCAGGTTGTGGCGGGGCTTGTGTGGGCCGCGGGTGACCACCAGCGCCCAGGTGATCAGCGGGCCGGCGTCCCCCGGCCAGCAGGTCTGTATGGGCAGGCGGGCGAGATCCACCGCATCGCCCTCCAGTACCACGTCCTGGCAGGGCGCCTTCTTCACCCGCTTGGGCCCCATGTTCAGCACCTGCTTGAACACCGGCAGCTGCTGCCAGGCATCCTTCATGCCCCGGGGCGGCTCGGGCTCCTTGAGCATGGCGAGCAGCTTGCCCACTTCGCGCAGCGCCTCCACCGAGTCCTCGCCCATCCCCAGCGCCACCCGGCGCGGGGTGCCGAAGAGATTCGCCAGCACCGGCACGTCGTGGCCCTTGGGATTCTCGAAGAGCAGGGCGGGGCCTTCGGCGCGCAGGGTGCGATCGCAGATCTCGGTCATTTCCAGATGCGGATCCACCTCGGCGCTGATGCGTTTCAGCTCGCCCTCGGCTTCGAGCTTGGCGATGAAGTCGCGCAGGTCCTTGTATTTCATGGCAGGTCGAATTCCGCTACCACCGGGGCGTGGTCGGAGGGGCGCTCCAGGCGGCGCGGCGCCACGTCCACGGTGCTCGCCGTGCAGTGCGCGGCGAGCTTGTCGCTGGCCAGTATCAGATCGATGCGCAGGCCGCGGTTGCGGCGGAAGTTGTTCATCCGGTAATCCCACCAGGAAAACAGCCCCGCTTCCTGTTCGAACTGGCGGAAGGTATCGCGAAAACCCAGGCCCAGCAGGCCGGTGAAGGCGTTGCGCTCGGGGGCGCTGCAGAGGATCTTGCCGGCCCACTCCTCCGGGTCGTGCACATCGGCATCCTCCGGGGCGATGTTGAAATCCCCCACCACCGCGACGTGCTCATGGCGAGTGACTTCATCGGCGATCCAATCGTGCAGCTTGCTCAGCCAGCCGAGCTTGTAGGCGTACTTGTCCGAGCCCACCGCCTGGCCGTTGGGCACGTAGAGGTTGATGAAGCGCAGGCCCCCCACGGTCACCGCCAGCACCCGGCGCTGGGGGTCGTCCAGGCCCGGAATGTCGGTGACCACCTCGGCCATGGGCTGGCGGGCGAGCACGGCCACGCCGTTGTAGGTCTTCTGCCCTGAATAGAGTACCTGGTAACCCGCCTCGCGGATGGCCTCGGCGGGGAAGTTCTCGTCGGTGAGCTTGGTCTCCTGCAGCCCCAGCACATCGGGCTGCTGCTGGGCTAGCCAGTCCAGTACGTGGGGCAGGCGGACTTTCAGGGAATTGACGTTCCAGGAGGCGATCTTCATGGGTTCACTCTGTTCGGCTGGCGCCGGGCGCGGGGGTTGCCCGGCGTGGGACTGTGAGCATGGTAGATGAGGCGGGCGGGGCATGCCAGGCACCGCCGGGCTCGGGTGTGGCGCGCGGGGGCGTTGACTTTGGCGGGGCGCGGGAGTAATTTGCGCAGCGTTCCGTGATAGCAATCATTCTCATTGGCATTGGCAATCAAGAATCAGGAAGCCCAGCATGTCCCGACATTCTTCACTTACCATCGCCGCTACCCTGTGCCTGGCCTCAGGCGCCGCCTGGGCCCAGGACGCCGGGGAGCCGGTGAAGCTCGACCCCCTGCAAATCATCGGCGACCCCGCCGCCGCCCAGACCCTGCCCGGCTCCGGCTATGTGGTGGGCGCTGAGCAGCTGGAGCGTGAAGCCACCACGGACATCAACAAGGCGCTGAAGGCGGCCCCCGGTATCTATGTGCGCGAGGAAGAGGGCTTCGGCCTGCGCCCGAACATCGGTATCCGCGGGGCGACCGCCGAGCGTTCCAGCAAGATCACCCTGCTGGAGGACGGCGTGATGATCGCGCCGGCGCCCTACTCGAACCCGGCCGCCTATTACTTCCCCACCATGAAGCGCATGTCCTCGGTGGAGGTGCTCAAGGGCGCGCCGCTGCTGCGCCACGGCCCCCAGACCACCGGCGGCGTGGTGAACCTGGTCTCCACCCCCATTCCCGACGAATCCGCCGGCCACCTGGAAGCGGTGGTGAACGAGCGCGGCGGCACCGATGTGCATGCCCATTACGGCAACACGGTGGGCGACTGGGGTTTCCTGCTGGAGACCGTGCAGCGCGCGGCCGAGGGCTACAAGGACATCGACCGCAGCAACCGCGACACCGGCTACGACATCCAGGACTACGTGGGCAAGCTGCGCTGGCAGGGCGAGCGCCAGAGCGTGCTGCTGAAGCTGCAGCACTCCGAGGAGACATCCAACGCCAGCTATCTGGGCCTGACCGACGCGGACTTCGACGACGACCCGAACCGTCGTTATGGCCTTTCCAGCATCGACCAGATGAACAATGAACACACCGGCGTGAACCTCACCCACCAGTTCCAGTGGACCGACCGGGTGAGCAGTACCGCCACCCTGTATCACAACGAGTTCGAGCGGAACTGGTTCAAGCTCAGTGGTGGTGCGGCCTATGTGCGCGATGCCAACAACGGCGACGCCAATGCCCAGGGCATCCTGGACGGCACCGTGGACGTGGCCGGCCTGCAGTACAAGAACAATGCCCGGGCCTACGAGTCCCAGGGTCTGCAGCTCAACTTCGATGTGGATCTGGGCGCCCACCAGCTCGCCGTGGGCGCGCGTTACCACGAAGACGAGATGGACCGCTTCCAGCCGGTGGAGACCTACGACCAGGTCAACGGCTCGCTGGTATTCCAGGGGCGCACCGCGCCCAGTGGCAGCAACAACCGCATCGAGACCGCCGAGGCGGTGAGCTTCTGGGTGATGGACCAGTGGCAGGCCACCGAGCGGCTGAAACTCAACCTGGCGCTGCGCTACGAGGATGTGGAGACGGCCCGCACCCAGTACGGCGACCCGGACCGCAACACGGTGGACAGCACCCGCTCCAACGACAGCGACGAATGGCTGCCGGGCGTCTCGTTCACCTACGATGTGAGTGACCGCTGGCAGCTGCTGGGCGGCGTGCATCGCGGCTTCTCCCCGGTGGGCGGCGGCGCCACCCAGAACGTGGAGCCCGAGAACAGCACCAACTACGAAGCCGGCGTGCGCTTCTTCGGCGAGCGCTTCTTCGCCGAGGCCATCGGTTTCCACAGCGACTTCTCCGACCAGACCGAGAACTGCTCCCTGGCCGCGCCCTGCAGCAATGGCAGCACGTCCGGCTCCTTCGTCACCGGCGAGGCGGATATCTCCGGCCTGGAACTGCAGTTCGAGACCGGCACCCAGCTCGGCGCCTTCTACCTGCCGGTGAGCCTCGGCTACACCTACACCAGGGCCGAGATCAGCAAGGACAACGCCGCGTCGGGCCTGCGTTCCGGGGATCGGCTCAAGGACGTACCGGAGAACCAGCTCGCCCTGCGGGTGGGCCTGGAGCACAACAGCGGCTGGGACAACTACGCCGTGGTCCGCTACCTGGACGATATGTGCACGGAAGCCGGCTGCGAGCGCCGCGGCAGCTTCAACAAGACCGAGTCGCTCACCGTGGTGGACTTCATCAGCCGCTACGCGCTGACCCCCCGGGCCACCGTGTTCCTCAAGGTGGACAACGTCTTCGACGAGCAGCGCATCGTCTCCCGCCTGCCCGACGGCGCGCGGCCGAACCTGCCGCGCACCGCCTACGTGGGTCTGAGCGTGGACTTCTAAGGCCGGCGCCGCCGTTCGCCCCAGCAGGGCCCGGTCGTTCGACCGGGCCTTTTTGTTGTTGGCGGGCAACGTCGAAGGGGCCACGGGAAGCACCAAGGCTGTACGTCTGTGTGGGAGGGCTGGCGACGGGGAATCGAGGATTCACCGTTCACGCACTAAACTCTCCCCGGACGCCCAGCCACGGAGCCCCCATGAACTATTTCCGCAAGCACTACAACGCCCCCGGCAGCCCGCCGGGTCTGCTGGAGCCCCGCGCCGAAGCCGCGCCCTGCCGGGTGCAGCTGCTGCGCTACGATGCCGAGCGCTACCTGCTGGAAGACGACGTCAGCCCGCGCCAGTGCGCCGAATGGCTGGCCCGGGGCGAGCGCCTGTGGCTGAACCTGGACGGCCGCCCGGACCCCGCGCTGCTTGCCCAGCTCGATGAAAGCCTGGGGCTGCACCCGCTGGCGCTGGAGGACGTGTTGCACGGTGATCAGCGGGCCAAGGTGGAAGACTACGAGGATCATCTGTTCCTGGTGCTGCGCCGGCCGAGCTGGGTGGGGCGCAAGCTCGCCATCGGCCAGGTGAGCCTGTTCCTCGGTCGCGGCTTCGTGATCAGCATCGACGAGACCGGCGGGGATCTCTTCGCCCCCGTGCGCCGACGCCTGGAGACCAGCCCCGGGGGGCGCATCCGCTCCAACGGCGTCGATTACCTGTTCTATGCGCTGGTGGACATGGTGGTGGACCAGGGCTTCCCCATTTTGGAGGGCTATGCCGAGGAGCTGGAAGAGCTGGAACTGGCGGTGATGGCCAACCCCAAGCAGCGGGAGCTGATGGACCGCATCCACGAGTCCCGCCGCGAGCTGATGTTCCTGCGCCGAGCCCTGTGGAGCCAGCGCGAGGCGCTGGCGCAGTTGCTGCGCACCGAGCAGGCCCTTATCGGCGAGGGTACGCTGGTGTACCTGCGCGATGCCGCGGATCACGCCAGCCACATCCTGGACCTGGCCGAGAGCTACCGGGACATGAGCGCGGCGGTGCTGGACCTGTTGATCAGCGCGCTGAACCGGCAGATGAACGAGGTGATGCGCGTGCTCACCATCATCGCCACCCTCTTCATTCCGCTGTCGTTTGTCACCGGCATCTACGGGATGAACTTCGACCCCGCGGCAAGCCCCTGGAACATGCCGGAGCTGGGCTGGCGCTATGGTTATCCGGGGGTGCTGGCGCTGCTGGCGGCGGCGGGCGGCGGGATGTTGTGGTGGTTCAAGCGCAAGGGGTGGTGGTGAGCCGGGGTGGGCTTATCCATTCTGGCGTGGCATGGTCTTGAGGTGTGGCGAGCTTCGCCCACCAGAAAAACAATGAATCCGAATAAAGCCTTCAGGATGAGGCGGTATGCATACCTTCGATCAGGTCTGTGCACTGGACCGTTTGTTGCGCCAGTCGCGCCGACCCGTTTCCCGGCAACGCATCGAGGAAGAGCTGGAATGCTCGCGAGCCACCACGGTGCGCGTGATCGGCAAGATGCGCGATTACCTGCGTGCGCCTATCGAATACGACCGTGATCAAAACGGTTACTACTACAGCGACGAAGCGTTTGAACTGCCGGGCTTCTGGTTCCGCGCCGATGAGCTGGCGGCGTTACTGGTCATGCTGGATGCCCTGGACACGCTGGAGGAAGGGGTGCTGGATGGCACCCTGGATGCGTTGCGCGAGCGTCTGGTCGAGCTGAGCCGCAATCACGGTCAGGACAGTGTCGAACTGCGGCGCCGGGTGCGCGTTCTGCGCATCGGCGGACGCGATCCCGGCACCGCCTTCCGGCCCGTAGCGGATGCCTTGCTCGGGCGTCGCCGGCTCCGGCTGGTTTACCGCAATCGCGGCGATGGCCAGGAGAAAACCCGCACCGTCTCGCCGCAGCGGCTGGTGCGCTACCGGGACAACTGGTACCTGGATGCCTGGTGCCACAGGGCCGCGGGGTTACGCAGCTTCGCCGTGGAACGCATAGCGGCGCCGGAACGGCTGGATGAGACCGCGCTGGATGTGCCTGAGGAGGAGCTGGAGCGTTGCCTCAGCAGCAGTTACGGCATCTTCTCCGGCGAGCCCACCGCGACGGCCGTTATCGATTTCACGCCGGCGCGGGCGCGTTGGGTCGCGGAAGAGCGCTGGCACCCTGACCAACGGGCCGAATGGCTGCCGGATGGCCGTTACCGCCTCTACCTGCCCTATCACCACCCCGATGAACTGCTTATGGACGTGTTGCGTTATGGCGCGGACGCCGAGGTGGTTGCGCCAGCCCATTTGCGAAGCGCGGTGGCGGCGAGCCTGACGGCAGCGTTGGAACACTACCAGCGGGCAGGCTCAGCTTCTGAGTCTGTGCCTGATGTATAGGTAGTAGCCGGAACAATCAAAAACGTAACGGCGAGACCGAGATGGACGACTTCTCACCAGGCGACCTCAAGACGATCCTGCACTCGAAGCGGGCCAATATCTATTACATGCAGCACAGCCGGGTGCTGGTGAAGGGTGGTCGGGTGGAGTTCGTCACCGATGCGGGCAAGCGGGCGCTCTACTGGAATATCCCCATCGCCAATACCACGACCCTGTTGCTGGGTACCGGCACCTCCATTACCCAGGCGGCCATGCGGGAGTTGGCCAGGGCAGGTGTGCTGGTCGGCTTTTGCGGGGGTGGGGGGACGCCACTATTCAGCGCGAACGAAGTGGATGTCGAGGTCGCGTGGTTCAGCCCGCAAAGCGAATATCGGCCGACCGAGTATCTGCAGCACTGGGTGCGCTTCTGGTTTGACGATACCCTGCGCCTGGAAGCGGCCCGCGCATTCCAGCGCGCCCGCCTTGACCGCATAGAAACCCACTGGCTACAGAGCAGGGCGCTCAAGGACGCCGGCTTCGGGGTGGACCCTGACGCTTTGCACCGTGCGCTGGAGCGCGCCCGCCAGGAAGTCGCCTGTGCACCGGATGTGGAAAATCTGCTGACCCTGGAAGCGCGACTCACCAAACAGCTTTTCAAAACAGCCGCCCGAGCTTCCGCCTACGGCGATTTTGTGCGCACAAAACGCGGCGGTGGTACCGACCCGGCGAATCGTTTTCTGGATCACGGCAACTATCTCGCCTACGGCCTGGCAGCGACGGCTACCTGGGTGCTGGGGGTTCCCCATGGTTTGGCGGTGCTGCACGGTAAAACCCGGCGTGGTGGCTTGGTGTTCGATGTGGCGGACCTGGTGAAGGACGCAGTAATCCTCCCCCAGGCCTTTATTTCGGCCATGCGAGGCGACGAAGAGCAGGAGTTTCGGCAGGCCTGCATCGAGAGCCTCACCCAGACTGAATCTCTAGATTTCATGATCGACACGCTGAAGCACATCGCCGTGGCACTTGGGAGGCAGGCGCCATGAATGTGCTGCTGGTTTCCCAGTGCGACAAGAACGCGCTGAAGGAGAGTCGTCGCGTTCTTGATCAGTTTGCCGAGCGCAAGGGCGATCGAACGTGGCAGACGGCCATTACGCAGGAAGGCCTGAATACCCTGCGCCGCTTGTTGCGCAAAAGTGCGCGCAGGAACACGGCGGTTGCGTGTCACTGGATACGCGGCAGGGACCACAGCGAGCTGGTTTGGGTGGTGGGTGATGCCGGGCGGTTTGGCCTGCGCGGCACGGTGCCTACCAGTCGTACGGCTCGGGACGTGCTGCGTCGCGACGATGAGAATGACTGGCATACCGGCCAGGATATCGCCCTGCTGGCGGGGATGGCGGCCTTGCTGCATGACCTGGGCAAAGCCTGTGCCGCCTTCCAGAAGCGGCTGCGCAACCCGATGGTGAAGGAGAGAAATCTCTACCGTCACGAGTGGATTTCGCTGCGTCTGTTCCAGGCCTTCGTCGGGGACGATGACGACGAAACCTGGCTTGCACGCTTGCAGCATTCTGGTGTCGACGATGACGCGGCGTGGCTGCAACGGCTGCAGCGTGATGCCCTGGATGTCGACAGCCCCACGCCGTTTCAGGGCATGCCGCCCCTGGCAAGCGCCATAGGCTGGCTGGTGCTGACACACCATCGCTTACCGCTGGTGCCCGAGGAGGCTGGCGCAGAGCGATCATCTAAACGTCTCGGCGCCAAGGTCTCGGACTTTCGCAGCGAACGCCTACGGAATATCCCGGGGTGTATCCACGCGGGCTGGAACGAAGCCTGCGATACCACCGATCCGAAGCTCATCGCACCGTATTGGCGCTTCGATGAGCGCTTGCCGGTGCTTACCGACAAATGGCGCCAGCGAGCCGGACGGCTGGCCGGGCGCTTGTTGAAACGATTGCCGCTTAGCGACAGGCGCTGGTTGGACAACGCCTACGTGATGCATCTGGCTCGGCTCAGCCTGATGCTGGCCGATCATTACTACTCCAGCCTCGGCGACGGTGACCCGCGTGAACAAGGCGAGCCGGGTTACCCGCTGTATGCCAACACGGACCGAGCTTCGGGGAAACTCAAACAGCCGCTGGATGAGCACCTTATTGGGGTAGAGGCGCACAGTCAGGCGGTCAGTAACACCTTGCCGGGCTTTGAGCGGCATCTGCCCCGCTTGCGCCACAAGGGTTTTCGTCGGCGCAGCGCTGATGCGCGTTTCCGCTGGCAGGACAAGGCCTACGACCTGGCCGCCTCCCTGCGGGATCGCTCGCGGGAGCAGGGTTTTTTCGGCGTTAACATGGCCTCCACCGGCTGTGGGAAGACCCTGGCGAACGGCCGCATCCTTTATGCCCTGGCGGACCCTGAGCGGGGCGCTCGATTCTCCATTGCGCTGGGTCTGCGCACCTTGACCCTGCAGACCGGCAAGGCCTACCGGGAGATGTTGGGCCTGGGCGAGGATGAGCTTGCCGTGCGGGTGGGTGGTGCCGCCAATCGCGCCTTGTATGAGCATTATGAGGAGATGGCGGAACAAAGTGGATCCGCCTCCTCGCAAAGCCTGCTCCACGAAGACAATTGCGTGCTGTTCGAGGGCAATCTCGAAACCCACCCGGTGCTCAAGCGCGTGGCGCACGACCCCGGCGTCAAGGCGCTGCTCTCCGCGCCGGTCATGGTGTGCACCGTAGATCACCTCGTTCCCGCCACGGAGAGTCAGCGGGGTGGGCGTCAGATAGCACCCATGCTGCGCTTGATGAGCAGTGATCTGGTGCTTGACGAGCCGGATGATTTCGATATGGACGATCTGCCCGCGCTGACTCGCCTGGTGCACTGGGCGGGGTTGCTGGGTTCGCGGGTGCTACTGTCCTCGGCGACGCTGCCGCCGTCACTAATCCAGGGTCTGTATCAGGCCTATCGGGAAGGTCGCGCCGTCTTTCAGCGCAACCGTGGCGAGCCGGGGCTTGCCGTGGACGTCTGCTGTGCCTGGTTTGATGAGCACGACCGCATGCACCAGGACTGTGCTGATAGCGAGGCGTTCGCGACGGCCCATGATCGCTTCGCGCAGCGGCGGCGGGAGCGCTTGGCTCAGGCGCCGGTACGTCGGCGCTGCGAACTCGTGCCTCTGCGCACCGGCGCTCGGCAGAAGTCCGGCATCCGACAGGAGCTGGCTGGCCAGATGCTCGGACATGCCCAGGCATTGCACCAGGCGCACCACAGCATCGACCCGCGTAGCGGGAAGCGGGTGAGTTTTGGTCTGATTCGGATGGCCAACATCGAGCCGCTGTTCGATGTGGCGTTGGCCATGTACGGGCAGGGCGCGGCATCCGGCCAGCGCATTCATCTATGCGTGTACCACTCCCAGTATCCCTTGTTGCTGCGCTCGGCCATGGAGGCGCGGCTGGACCAAGCTCTTAATCGCCGTGTGCCGGATGCTGCCTTCGACTTGCCCGATATACGTGAGCATCTGGACGTCCATGAGGAGCAGGATCACCTGTTCATCGTACTCGGCTCCCCGGTCACCGAGGTCGGTCGCGATCACGATTATGACTGGGCGGTGGTGGAGCCTTCCTCCATGCGTTCGTTGATTCAGCTGGCGGGGCGGGTTCGCCGCCACCGCGAGGGCGAGTGTGAAACGGCGAATCTGCGTCTGCTGGATACCAACCTGAGACACCTGGAGCGGCCCGGGCAGCCGGCGTATTGCAAGCCTGGCTTCGAGGATGGTGATGAGTTCCGGCTCAGCAGCCATCGCCTGGAGCGCCTGCTCGAACCCTCGGAGTATCAAGCGATAGATGCCAGGCCGCGTATCACCGCGCGGGATGATCTGCGCCCGAACGACAAGCTCGTGGATCTGGAACATGCCCGGCTGGGCCGGCACATGCTGGCGCCTGTCATGGCGCAGGCACCCACAGTTCCGGAGGACATCAGTCAGCTATCGGCTCGCCAGCGCAAGAGGCTCCGTGCCGCGCCGAAGTTGCCTCCGTCGGGGGCATACAGCTGGTACGCACTGCCCCGTGCGCATTTGACTGCCGGCTTGCAGCAACACCAGCGTTTTCGTGAGGACAACACGCCGCGAGTCGATCTGGTGCTGATGCCCGATGAGTCCGGTGAAAACTACACCTTGATGCGGCTGGATGAACAGGGACGGCACAAGCCGCCTCTGCCGGTGCAAGTCGAAAACAGCCAGAACCACCGCGTGCGGCTCGATGAGTTGGCTGGCCCGCGCATCAACCCCTGGGGTGGGTGCGATTACATCACAGAGCTGGTGGCGCTGGCCGAAGCTCGCGGGATGGCGCTGGAGGCCTGTGCGCTGCGTTTCGGCACAGTGACATTACCGGATAACGATGGAGGGTGGCGTTTTCATCCGAGCCTGGGTTTTGCGACTCAGCGGTGAGGGACGCCCAAGAGTAACGACTACAGGAGTTGTGATGAGTGAGGATGAAGCCAAGAGCCTGAGAGCTGCGCTGCAGGATTTTCTGCATGATCGGCTCCAGCTGCGCCTGGAAGAAGCCGGCGGCAACGCCGAGAAAAAGGCGGCATTGATACAGCGGTTCGAGTTCGACAACTGGTTCGCTTACGCAGCGGAGCGCATGAAAGTCCTGCAAGGCGTGACCCATGCGGCAAAGTTTTCCCACCCTTCGGCCAAGGGTGCGACGAGCATACTGGCGCCTCTTGACCCGGAGTGGGCGAGCAGGGGGGGCTATCTGGGCACAGGTGTACTTGGCGAGGACTACATCCCTGATCTTGTCACTGCCAATGCCGCGAATCTGGACAAGGATATCAACCAGTTTCTGCGGCTGGAGTTCAGAGGCATCCCGCTATTCAAGCGTGTGCTGCGAAGGGATGAAGTTTTACGGCAAGCGTTAAGCGACGATTCGACCAGGGCAGCGCAGCTATTGGATGGCTTGGGACAGATCGCGGAGCCGTTGTACGCGCCGTCCTCCCACGTGTTGTCCAAGCAGCTGTACTGGCTCGCCGGCGACGATCCGACCCATGATGCCGATTATCACCTGCTGGCGCCGTTGCATGCCTCATCGTTATCCCATCGCGTTTTCGAGACGGTCAACAAACACCGCTTCGGTGAGGCGGCCAAGGCTGCGCGGGAGGCAAGGCGTGAAAAGCGTCATCACCCGGAGCCGCATTATGACTACCCCGGCTTGGCGGTGCAGAAGATGGGTGGCACCAAGCCTCAGAACATCAGCCAGCTCAATAGTGAGCGAGGTGGGAACAACTACCTGTTCGCCTCCCTGCCGCCGGTTTGGCGCTCTCGCGATATCCCCGCGCCTCTAAACACCGAGACGGTTTTCGGTCGTAACGGCATTTTTGCACGGCGCAAAGCGGTTCGTGCGCTGGTGTCGGAGCTGCGCCGTTTTCTCGGGTCGGACCCGGGCAAGACGATGGCAACGCGGGATCGGCGCGATGAGCTAAGTAGTGCCGTGATCGATGAGCTCCTGCAGTTTGCTGCCGAGATCAACGAGTTGGCGCCTGGCTGGAGCGCCAGACCGGAATGTCAGTTACCGCCGGAGGAGCGGCTTTGGCTGGATGGAGGGCGCGCGGCAAACGACGAGGCTTTTCGCACCGAGCGAGAGGCCATGGCGTGGCCTGAATCGATTCGGCATCGCTTCGCCACTTGGCTAAATGGCGAAATCGGTAGGCCGCTGTCTGTGGGCGATGTGGAGTACAAGCAATGGTCGGATGAGCTGGAGAATGATGCGAATTGGGCGCGGGGACTGGATGCGGACCGTCGCTGGATGGCCCGTTTCGATAAGGAACTCAGCGCACTGCAGGAGGAACTTTGCCATGCCTGATATAGAAGCCCTGTTGGTATTGCCACGGCTGCGGGTGCAAAACGCCAATGCGATTTCCAGCCCGATGACTTGGGGCTTTCCGTCGATGACAGCGTTTATCGGCCTGATGCATGCGCTCGAGCGCAAGCTGCCCGAACACATTGATCTGCAATTCAATGCGGTGGGGGTAATTTGCCATGCCTTTGAGCCGCAGGTCAGCCGGAGCGGTTATACGCGCGCCTTTCACCTGACCCGTAACCCGGTGGGCAAGGATGGCAAGACAGCCGCCATTGTCGAGGAAGGGCGGGTGCATCTGGAGATCACCCTGATTTTTGCGGTCGAGGGCGCCGCCAGCACCGCTGAAGCCGATGCGCGCGCGGCGATGGCGCAGGAGTTGGCCGGTCTCGTGGCCACCATGCGTATAGCCGGCGGTAGCGTGGTGCCGGCGCAGGCTGGGCGGTCGACCCCGCAGCGTCCTGAGCTGACGCCTCTTAACGAAGATGCCGAGGGGCGTGAGGAGCAGTTTCGCGGGATGCGCCGGCGTTGGCTGCCGGGTTTCGCGTTGGTGTCGCGCGATGATCTATTGCAAAGCCGACTGGCGGAATTGCGTCAAGAGGACAGCACAGTCACCGCGCTGGATGCTTGGCTGTCACTGACCCGGCTGGAGTTTCGGCCGGAACAGGCGACTGGCGGTGATGCGTCCAACGGTGAGGTTCGTTGGCAGGTTCGGCGAACGCCGGGCTGGACTGTGCCTATCGCCATTGGTTATGGCGCTTTGTCGCCGCTGTATCCACCGGGCCACGTGGCCAACGCGCGCGATGCGCAGACTCCATTCCGGTTCGTGGAGAGCCTCTATTCCATTGGCGAGTGGAAAAGCCCCCATCGCCTGCGGACGGCGGGCGATCTTGTGTGGTACCCGCACAGTGAAGCTTCCGCCGGTTTGTACCGCTGTCGCAACGACTATCGCCCCGCCGCTTCAGCTGACGAGTGATTTTTAAGGAGTAACAACATGACGAATGCACTCAAAACCGCTTCCGTATTGGCTTTTGAGCGAAAGCTCGACCCCTCTGATGCCCTGTTTTTCGCCGGCCGCTGGGATGATCGTCAGAGTGCCGATAACTGGCCGAGCGTTTCCATCCGGGAGAAGTCCGTTCGCGGGACCATATCTAACCGCCTGAAGGCCAGCAAGCAGGATCCGGCGAAGCTTGATGCAGAGATCGAGAACCCGAACCTGCAGACGGTGGACGTTGCGACCCTGCCCAGTGACGCGGATACCTTGATGGCCCGCTTTTCGCTGCGGGTACTCGGTGGCGCGGGGCAGCCTTCGGCGTGTAATAACGCCGAATACCAGCAGAAGTTGATTGAAACAGTGCGGGGTTATGTGGAAGCCGAGGGCTTTGGTGAGCTTGCGCGGCGTTATGCCTTCAACCTGGCCAATGGCCGATTCCTGTGGCGTAACCGGGTCGGTGCGGAGCAGGTCGAGGTGCAGGTGCGCAGGCAAGTGCGGGGTGAGAATGCGGCGGTGTGGCGCTTCGACGCCTTGACCCTCTCGCTAAGAGGGTTCGACCCCAGTGCCGAGGCGCAGCCCGCCTTGCAGGAACTGGCATCGTTGATTGCCAGCGGCCTTGCCGGGGAAGAGCACGTACTGCTGGATGTCGTGGCTTTCGCGCGCATTGGCGGTGGTCAGGAGGTATTCCCATCCCAGGAACTGGTCCTGAATCGTGGGCGAGGCGACAAGAGCAAGACGCTCTATCACGTCGGGGAGATCGCGGCGATGCATTCGCAAAAGATTGGCAATGCGTTGCGTACCATTGATACCTGGTATCCCGCAGATGAGGATCTTGGGCCTATTGCGGTGGAACCGTATGGCTCGGTGACCACCCAGGGCAAGGCCTACCGGCAACCCAAGAGAAAAGCAGATTTCTATAGCTTGCTGGACAACTGGATTATCAAAGACCAGGTGCCGTCTACCGAGCAGCAGCATTTTGTCATGGCAACTTTGATCCGCGGCGGCGTCTTTGGCGAAGCGGGGTAAGTCATGAAGCATTACCTTGATATCACGCTTAGGCCTGATCCGGAATTCTCTCCACCGATGCTGATGAGCGCGCTGTTCAGCAAGTTGCACCGCGGGCTTGTCTGCCTAGAGGCGGAGGATATCGGTGTTAGCTTTCCAGGCTACTCGATTAGCCCGCGCTCCCTCGGTGAGTCCATGCGTTTGCACAGTCGTGCCGAGCGGCTGAAGGAGCTTATGGCGCTGAACTGGCTGAGCGGTATGCATGACCACATTCAGCTCGGAGACATTGGTGATGTTCCGGCGGATGCGCCGCACCGCCAGGTCCGGCGGGTACAGCCGAAGACGAATGCGGCGCGGTTGCGGCGTCGTTATATAAAACGTCATCAGGTGTCGGAGCTAGAGGCTGCTGAGCGTATCCCGGACAGTGTGGAGCGCTCGGTGAGCCTGCCTTTCGTGACTGTGCGTAGTCGCAGCACGGGGCAGTCTTTTTGTCTTTTCCTCAAGCAAGGGGATGTGGGCGTTGCTCCGAGGGCGGGCGTCTTTAGTCGGTATGGATTGTCTGCGGAAGCGACCGTGCCATGGTTTTGACCCTTTTTTGCGGGCTGCAAAAAGTTTTTCGTTGAAACAGTGAGTTAGGTCCGCCCCTCGAGAGGAGGGGCGGGCGGCTGTGCGGTTTAAATAGTTCTTTAAAATCAGGGACAACGGTTTATTTTGGTCTAGTTCGCTGCCGCGTAGGCAGCTCAGAAAAGCGCCTGACCGCGCTTGGAACGCTGGACCTGGTTCGCTGCCGCGTAGGCAGCTCAGAAAGTTGGCGCTCAGCTCTATGTTTTTGAGCTGGGGTTCGCTGCCGCGTAGGCAGCTCAGAAAACTCGAAAAGCGTTCGGGTGCTAACCCCTAGCGTTCGCTGCCGCGTAGGCAGCTCAGAAAAAGGAGGCACCATGAGCGTACTAGATACCATCGTTCGCTGCCGCGTAGGCAGCTCAGAAATTCGCCACGGCGGGCCAGCAGGAAATCGACTCGTTCGCTGCCGCGTAGGCAGCTCAGAAATTGCCCGAATTGTGCGCAGCGGCCAGCGCTCGGTTCGCTGCCGCGTAGGCAGCTCAGAAACTCGGGGCGGGCCGGGAAATTGATTCCTGCAAGTTCGCTGCCGCGTAGGCAGCTCAGAAAACGCCTAGCATCAATCCACCCGCAGCCCCGCCGTTCGCTGCCGCGTAGGCAGCTCAGAAAATAAAAGGCGTTAGAACCCGCTCGTATGGGTTGTTCGCTGCCGCGTAGGCAGCTCAGAAAAGAGGGCGCTGGTGGCGCACGCTAACGACTGCGTTCGCTGCCGCGTAGGCAGCTCAGAAAATGGGCGGTTACGTGGTCTCCGTCGTTGTCGGGTTCGCTGCCGCGTAGGCAGCTCAGAAAAGCGCCCGCCGATCCGGTGCTTGATACAGAAAGTTCGCTGCCGCGTAGGCAGCTCAGAAAACAGAAAACGGCCTACACCTATCGCCAGATTAGTTCGCTGCCGCGTAGGCAGCTCAGAAAACCAGCTCGTCAAACCAGTTCGCTTCGATGTAGTTCGCTGCCGCGTAGGCAGCTCAGAAATGTAGATATTCCAGCTGACCCGCCTCCCATCGGTTCGCTGCCGCGTAGGCAGCTCAGAAAGGGAAACGCTGAACAAACCAGCGCCACAGCATCAATTGTTCGAAAAATGACCGCCTCGACCTATTTCGGCCGTCAAAACGGCGTTTCAGCGTCTTTCTGCCCCGTATCCGCCTCGTTTGG